>JBFYUV010000129.1:0-7692 GCA_041299865.1 Chloroflexota bacterium | reverse complement strand
GCTCGTCGATCCCGGCCTGGGCGAAGAGGTCCTTGTTGTAGAAGAACCCCACCAGGCCGAAGGTGTAGGGCACGCCGTACTGCTCACCGCCGACCTGCCAGACGCTCATGGCGCCCTCGTTCAGGGCATCCCAGTCGTCGAACTGGCCCTCGAGCGACTGCACCATGCCGGCATCGACCTGCTCGGCCAGGATCCCGCCGCCCCAGGAGTGGAAGATGTCCGGCGCGCTACCAGCCTGCATCTCGACCGCGAGCGCGGACTTGAGGGCCTCATTCTCGAGCACCGTGACGTTGACCTTGACGTCCGGGTGCATCTCCATGTACTCGTCTGCGATGGTCTGGCGCAGCGTCTTGCCCGGATCGTTGATGTCGAGGTGCCACCAATCGATCTCCACCGGGTCCTGTGCCACCACGGCGGCGGCGCCCACCGTGCTGGCCAGGATGGCTGAAGCCATGGCCAGCGCACCGGTGCGTAGGTATCGCGACATCCCGTCTCCTCCTTGGGTCGTGCCGATCCCTGGTCGGGGAGATCACCGGGATCTCCCATGGCGGATTCGTACCACATTCTTGCAAGCGCTTGCAAGGACATTCGACACGAGTATCCTGAGGCCATGCGACGTGAGCCTCGGGGCCCCAGGACGGACAGGCCACCATCGCGCCAGAGGCCCAGGGGCAGGAGGCCCACGATCTTCGACGTGGCTCGATCGGCCGGCGTCTCCTACTCGACCGTGTCCCGTGTCGTCAACGACTATGCCCACGTCAACGAGGGCACCCGCGAGCGGGTACAGGCTGCCATGCGCGAGCTCGGCTACGTGGCCCATGTCACGGCTCGCGCGCTGGCCAGTGGCAGGACGCAGGCCATCGGCCTGCTGGCGCAGGAGATCGACAACCCCTTCTTCTCGGTCGTCATCAAGGGTGTCGACCAGGCCGTCTCGATGGCCGACTACGACCTGCTGCTGTGCACGACCCACAGCCGCCGCGAGAAGGAAGCTGAGTACGTGGCTCGTCTCTCGCACGGCATGGTGGATGGCCTGCTCATCGTGCTGCCGGCAGGGCTGCCGGAGTACGTCGCGCAGCTCCGGGCTGAGGACTACCCCTTCGTGCTCATCGATCACGACAGCGACGCGCCCGGCTGCAACGTCGTCAACGCCGCCAATCGCGACGGGACGAGGGAGGGCATCGCCTATCTCATCGGGCTGGGGCACCGGCGGATCGGGTTCATCACCGGTCGCCAGGACGTCGGAGCCGCCCACGAACGGTTCTCCGGCTACCGCGATGCCCTGGCCGAGGCCGGGATCCGCGCCGATGAGAGCCTCGTGGTCGAAGGTGACTTCCTCGAGGCGCGCGGCTATGAAGCTGCCCGCGAACTGCTCTTGCTGCCGCATCCACCGACGGCCATCTTCGCCTCGAGCGACGCCGCCGCCTTCGGCGTCCTCGGGGCGGCCCGCGATGCCGGGTCGCAGGTGCCCCGTGATCTGTCTGTGCTGGGCTTCGACGACATCATCGAAGCCTCCTACCCGGGAGCCGCGCTGTCCACGGTGCGCCAGCCCTTGCGGGAGATGGGCCGCGTAGCGGTGCAGCGCCTCATGAGCCTGCTTGCCGAGCCGACCCAGCCGGCGGCCCGACTGGTCATGGACACCGAGCTCGTCATCCGCCAGACGACTGCGCCGCCGACCGGGTGGGCCGCGCGGCGACCCAGGTGATGCTCTCCGCCCAGGTCCGGATCGACCCCTGCGAGGTCATCGCTCCGGTCGACCGGGGTCTGTTCGGCTCGTTCGTCGAGCACATGGGCCGCTGCGTCTACGGCGGCCTCTTCGAACCGGGACACCCATCCGCCGACGAGGACGGTCTCCGGGGCGACGTCCTCGAGCTGGTCCGCGAGCTGGGTGTGTCCATCGTGCGCTACCCGGGCGGCAACTTCGTTTCGGGCTATCGCTGGGAGGATGGCGTCGGCCCGCTGGCCCAGCGGCCGCCGCGCCTCGACCTGGCCTGGCACAGCCGCGAGTCGAACGTCTTCGGCCTCGACGAGTTCATGCGCTGGACACGCAAGGCCGGCGTCGAGCCCCTGATGACCCTGAACCTCGGCACGCGGGGCATCCGCGAGGCCCTCGAGCTGCTCGAGTACGCCAACCACGCTGGTGGCAGCGAGCTCTCAGACCGGCGCATCGCGCACGGCGCTCCGGAGCCCTACCGCATCCGCCGCTGGTGTCTCGGCAACGAGCCTGATGGACCCTGGCAGCTGGGCCACAAGACGGCGGCGGAGTATGCGCGCGTGGCGGTCGAGGCGGCGCGCGCCATGCGCCAGTACGACCCCGGCCTGCGGCTGATCGCCTGCGGCAGCTCGGGCGCCTCGATGCCCACCTTTGGCGAGTGGGAGCGCCTCGTGCTCGAGGAGACGGTCGAGCTCATCGACGAGATCTCCCTGCATGCCTACTACGAGGAGGGTGACGACCTGGCCGGCTTCCTGGCCTCGGGGGTGGAGATGGACCGCTCGATCGAGCAGGTGGCCGCCATCCTCGACGATGTGGGCCGGCGAGCCGGCAGCGACAAGCGCATCGGCATCGCTGTCGATGAGTGGAACGTCTGGTACCTCTCGCGGCACCTGGAACGGTTCCACCCGCTCGATTGGCCGGAGGCGCCAGCACTCTGCGAGGACGCCTACACCGTGGCCGACGCAGTCGTGGTCGGCGGCCTGCTCATCTCACTCCTGCGGCATGCCGACCGCGTCACCAGCGCCTGCCTCGCACAGCTGGTCAACACCATCGCGCCCATCAAGACCGTGCCCGGTGGTCCGGCCTGGCGCGAGGCCACGTTCTACCCTTTCGCCCTGACGGCTGCGCACGCACGCGGGCAGGTCCTGCAGTCAGCCGTCACGGCGCCCCGGATGGAGACGTCGAGATACGGGTCGGTGCCGGTGATCGATGTCGCAGCGACGCTCGACGACGAGGGCGACCTCTCCTTGTTCGTGGTGAACCGCCACCCGAGTGAGTCCGTCACACTCACCATGGGGGCAAGCGCCGGGGATGGGTGGCACGTCGCGACCGCGGTCGTCATCAACGATGCGGATGTGCACGCCGCGAACACGCAGGGCGACCCGTGGCGGGTTCGGCCCCGGGACTTGGGCGCCATCACCGCGGGGGGCCCTGGGGCGCAGGCCGTGCTGCCGCCGGTCTCCTGGTCGCTCATCCGGCTGCGCCACGGCTGGCCCGCAGGGCCGACGCGTTCGCTAGCATCGGCCTGACGCCGTAGAGGAGGGGACGAGGCCATGTCGATCACGACCACGCAGTACGCCGGGCACGAGGCACTCGCCATCGATGCCGGGGCCGTGCGCCTCGTGGCCACCACCTCGGTCGGTCCGCGAATCCTGGCGCTGCTTGGGCCGGACGGCGCCAACGCCTTCGTCGAGGTCCCGGACATGACGCTGCCCTGCCCTGGGTCCGACCCCATCCACCTGCGCGGCGGACACCGGCTCTGGGCAGCGCCGGAGGACCCGCGCGTCACCTACCGGCCTGATGACGACCCGGTCGGCGTGGAGGAGATCCCAGAAGGCGTGCGGCTCGTCACGCGGCCGGATCCGGTGGCTGGCACGAGCCGCGAGATGAGCATCGTGGTGACGGGCCCCGAGCGCTTCACCTTCGAGTACCGCGTCGTCAACACGGCCGATCGCCCGCAGCGCCTGGCCGCCTGGGCCATCACGATGATGGCGCCACTCGGTCGCGCCTGGCTGCCGTTCCTGGCCGGCGAGTTCGATCCGGGCGGCTTCCAGGCCCAGCGCAACATCGTGCTGTGGGCCTACGCGCGCACCGACGATCCGCGCTTCGTCCTCAGCGACGCTGCCATCGAGGTCCGTGCCAGCGTCATCGCCGAGCACGGCATCACCGGCTCGTTCAAGGTCGGGACGAGCCTGCGCCGCGGCTGGCTGGCGCACTGGCGGCAGGGAGTGCTCCTCGTCAAGTACGCCGGACACGACGAGGCGCGCCCGTATGCCGACATGGGTGCCTCCGGGCAGATCTACTCGCACCCCGACTTCACGGAGCTCGAGACGCTCGGCCCGCTGACCGACCTGGCACCTGGCGAGGCCGCCGTCCACCGCGAGGACTGGGTGGTGCACCTGGTCGGTGAACGGGAGGCTGAGCGCCTCATCAGCTCTGGCGACCTGGATCGATAAGGGGAACACGAACACCATGAACACGGCACCTGTCGTCCTGGGCCTGGACGTTTCCACGACCGCCACCAAGGCCATCCTCATCGCGCCCGATGGCTCGGTCGTGGGCGTCGCCTCGTCCGAGTACGACTTCGAATCGCCCCGGCCGCTCTGGGCCGAGCAGGACCCGGGGCTGTGGTGGACCGCGGCGCAGGAGGCCATCGGTCGCGTGCTCCGCGAGACCGGCACGCCGGCTGAGGGAGTCGTGGCCATCGGCGCGGCGGGCCAGATGCATGGCCTCGTCCTGCTCGACGAGAACGAGGAGGTGGTGCGGCCGGCCATCCTCTGGAACGACCAGCGCACGGCCGCCGAGTGCGACCTCATCCGCCAGGTCGTTGGGCGGGCGCGCTTCATCGCCATCACCGGCAACGAGCCGCTGACCGGTTTCACGGCCGGCAAGCTGCTCTGGGTGCGCGAGCACGAACCCGAGGCCTGGGCGCGCGCCAGGCACATGCTGCTGCCCAAGGATTACGTCCGCTTCAAGCTCACCGGTGAGCACGCGCTGGACGTGGCCGATGGCGCCGGTACCGTGCTCTTTGACCTCGCGGCGCGGACCTGGTCGGAAGAGGTGGTCCAGGCCTTGGGGCTCGACCCATCGATGCTGCCGCGGACCGTCGAGGGGCCGGACATCGTGGGGTACGTCACCGAAGCGGCGGCCGCTGCCACCGGCCTCCGGGCCGGCACGCCGGTCGTGGGTGGGGCAGGGGACCAGGCGGCCAACGCTGTCGGCGTGGGCGCGGTGCTGCCGGGCATCGGGGCCATGTCCGTGGGCACGTCCGGCGTCGTCTTCGTGCCCACAGCTGGTCCGGCCATCGAGCCAGAGGGACGCCTGCACGCCTTCTGTCACGCGGTCCCGGGCACGTGGCACCTCATGGGCGTGACGCTGTCTGCGGCTGGCTCACTCAAGTGGCTCCGGGATGCCCTGGCGCCGGATCGCTCCTGGGACGAGCTCACCGCGCTGGCCGCGGCGGTGCCGCCGGGCAGCGATGGGCTCGTCTTCCTGCCCTACCTCTCCGGGGAGCGGACCCCGTACCCCGACCCGCTGGCTCGCGGCGCCTTCGTGGGGCTGACCGTTCGTCATGGCCTGGGCCACCTGGTGCGGGCCGTCCTCGAGGGCGTGGCCTTCAGCCTGCGCGACGTCTTCGAGCTGGTCCGTGTGACCTCTCCGGAGCCGCTCCGCGACCTGCGGGCCTCCGGCGGCGGCACCAACAGCGCACTGTGGCGGCAGATCATCGCCGACGTGCTGGGGGTGCCCCTGTCCTCCACCCGAACGGCTGAGGGGGTGGCCAACGGGGCGGCCATCCTGGCCGCCGTGGCGGCCGGCTGGTACCCGACCGTCCAGGCTGCCTGCGAGGCCATGGTCGAGGTCACCGACACCACCGAGCCAGGACCGGACGCCGGCGCCTACGAGCGCGCCTACGGGGTCTACCGCGACCTGTACCCGGCGCTCAGGGGGTCCTTCGCCACGCTCTCCGGGGCGTAGCACCGGGAAGGCGCGGTCCACGGGCGGCCAGTTGCCCTCTGGCGCTGCCTGACTTCGGTCCTCAGCCGCCGATCGCGCAGCGAGTGCGCCGCAGCGGATCACGGCCCTGGATCGTCCCACCCACACGTCCATACGACCGCCGGCAGGGCAGGCACATGTCCCTGCCGGGCGCCCGGCGGTCGTATGGCTGCCTGCGGGGGCCAAACATCGCCCAAACGAGTCTCGCGCCCTCCATCGAGGTGCTCTCATGCGGCCTCGGGCGATGCTTGGCATCCTCGGTGGGACGGCGGCCGGGCACTGACGAGGCGTCGCGCCACGGGCAGAGCGGCGCCACGGGCAGTGCGGCGCCACGGGCCGTGTGGCGCCACGGCAGTCCACCGCGGCGCTCGAGCCTACAGCCCCTCCTCCTCGGCGCGGTCGGCGAAGGTTCGCACGAGGTTGGCCAGCTGGAACCGCGCCGTCGCTCCCGGCTCCAGGCGCAGCGGCCAGACCCACAGCAGGCAACCACCCTGGTGGTTGCCCTCGAAGCCGCTCTCCGACACGGAGATGGTCTCGATCGACGACCACCAGGCGCTCGCGGCCGGCTTCGGGCGCGACTCCAGCTCCACGCCGATGTAGCTGTTGCCCATGCTCACGTGGTCGGCCCCGTCCGCCACCCGGCGGGCATCGAACGGACCGCGGTCCCCGCCGACCGCGTACCAGGCCGAGGGGTTGCCGCCGCCGCCCAGCATGTTGATCACCCACTCGATGCCCATCAGCGCCTCGATCGGCTGCGTCCCGGTGTTGGCGACATCCACGCTGAGGTCCAAGGTGGGCACGCGTCGGTCGGCGCCGAAGGTGAAGGACTTGCGCACCCGCAGCGGGGCCTTCGCGGAGCTCGTCGCGACGGCGCTCGAGCCGTGGGCATCCCGGGTCACGGACCCGTCGCGTTCGAGGATGACGCGGTCCCCGCCCGCCTCCACGACCTCGAAGGCGCCGCTGACGAAGTCGCCCAGCTCCACGAAGTCGGCCTGCTCGAACGCCTCGGGCGTGGTCCCCACCGGCAGGATGTGGAGCAGGCCGGACCGCCGCTCGTATCCGTCATACCAGAGCCGCTTGCTGATGCCCGGCTCGTTGACCTTGATGAGGTCGTGGATCGATACGGCACCCTCGCCGGCCTCCTGCTCCTCGACCTCGCCGCTGTCCGCAGCCACGAGCGTGGCGTGATAGGCCTCCGGCCGACGCCGCATGACCGAGGCCAGGGCGTGCCGCACGGCGCGCGCGTCCCAGCTGCCGATGCCGCCGCCCTCGCCCGGCTTGATGGCCACGACCTGGCCCGGCGCGCTCACCAGCAGCTCGTCGTAGCCGTCGATGTCGAGGTCCACGGCCTCGACCGTGACGCCGCTGGCCCCGGCTGCCCGGTCGCTGGCCCCGGCTGCCCGGTCGGCTGCATCCTCGGCCGCGATGAGGTGCTCGAGCGTCGCCAGGCGCATGTGCGAGAGGTAGATGCCACCGAAGAGACCATGCCAGTAGCAGTCGTTGGACTGGCCCTGGTAGAGGTGGTCCGCGATGCGAGCCAGCTGGTCGGCCCACACCGACCGTGCCCCACGCTCCGCGGCGGCGCCAGCCGGATCGCCGTTGCGCAGCGCGTCCACCTTGCGAGAGACCCGCAGCATCTGCTTGTGGAGGTCGTTGATCTCGCGGTAGTTGATCTGGAAGCTGCGCCAGAAGCCGCCACGCATCCAGCGTGCCTCCGGCTTGCCCTGCTCCACGGCATCGTGGAGCAGGTGCGTGAACTCGCGCCGCGCCTCCAGGGGCAGCGACCACTCGCCCATCTCGGCATAGGACCCGGTGGGCAGGTAGACGCGGCCGATGGGCGGATGCGCCACGAGGGCCTCTGAGGGCGGCAGCAGGGTCAGCCAGTCTCGGTTCGCCTCGAGCGCGCTGAAGAAGCGCTCCACCCAGTCGCCCTTGCCATAGCAGAGGTCCCAGGTTCCCGGCCAGGTGCCGAACTTCTCGCCGTCGTC
>JBFYUV010000128.1:0-3904 GCA_041299865.1 Chloroflexota bacterium | reverse complement strand
TGTCCATGCCCTCGGCCGTGAACTGGATGGGGTTGAGGGCGTCCACGCCGGCCTCGATGAGGTCGGGGATGAGCGACTTGATGGCGCCGTCGGAGTGGAGGAACACCTTGGCTCGGCTGTTCGCGTGGACGAAGGCGTAGAGCTCGCTGATGCGCGGCTTGACCATCTTGCGCCACAGGTCGGGCGCGATGAGCGGTGCCGTCTGGCTGCCGTAGTCATCCGCGTCGTAGATCACATCGAGGATGTCGCCGACGTGCCTGAAGACCGTCTCCCAGTAGCGCAGCTTGATCTCGAGGGCCTTGTCGAGGATGGCCCCGGCCAGGCTGGGATCGAGTACGAGGTCCATGAAGAATCGCTCGAAGCCGCGTATCCAGAGCGACACCTCCAAGGTGCCCGGGATGATGCCCTTGCAGGCCGAGGCACGCTGCTCCTCGAAGACGACACGCTCGCAGTCGGCGCGCAACTGCGTGAAGCGCTGCGGGTCGGTCGGGTCCGGCCAGGCGTGGCGGGCCACATCGGCGGCTGTCTCCGCGTCGGCGAGCGGGCTGCGGTGCAGGTCGAAGTAGAGCCCGCCGTCCTTGGGCTGACGCCAGTCCATGCCGTACTCGTCGGTCAGCTCGAGGTACTCGCCAGCATCGCGGATCTCCAGGTGCCAGCTGGCCGGGTCGGGCGGCTGGGGGGCCACGATGCCGGTGTCCACGCCAAGGAGGTCGCGCACATCCCGGCCGACCCACGCCAGTCCCAGGCGCACATCAGCCATCTCCACGTCCGCTGACAGCCCCAAGTGATCGCGGAGTCGCCGGTAGGCCACGTGGTGGCTGCCCGTCACGAAGGTGCCACCGAAGTCATACGGCACCCGGTCCGGCTCGCGGTGGTCCAGCGCAGTGAGGACCCGCTCGCGGGAAGACAGGCGACCGGCTGGTGGGGTCAGGCCGGCAGACGCGGATGCGGCAGGTATGCGTGTATACATACCTTGCATGATACGCGGCCGAGCCGCCCCCTGGAACCCGGCGCGGCCAGATCGGCCAGATTGGCCGGATGGGCGGATCAGGCCAGCTGCGCCGGGCGCGGGGGCGCCGTCGACTCCCGGACGATGAGCTCGACAGGGAGCTCCTGGACCGTGGGCACCTCGTCTCCCTCGAGAACGCGGAAGAGCGTCGAGGCCGCGGCACGACCGAGGTCGTAGTAGGAGAGCCGGACGGTCGTCAGCGGCGGCTGCAGGTGCTGGGCGAACTCCATGTCGTCGAAGCTGACGACGGAGAGGTCGCCCGGGATGGCAAGGCCGTGCTCGGCCGCGGCTTCGTAGGCGTCGAGGGCCAGGAAGTCGGCGTTGCAGACGATGGCCGTGGGGCGCGGCTCAAGCCGCAGGAGCCGGTCGGCGGCGGCGCGGCGGTCCTCGTCGAAGACGCTGCGCACCTCGGAGACGAGTTCGCGGCCGACGCGGATCCCCTGCCGCTCGAGAGCCGTGATGAAGCCCGCCTTGTGGTCGCGATAGGTGTCGGTCGACGCCGTCGCGGTGAGCAGCCCGATGCGTCGGTGACCAAGACCGTACAGGTGCTCGACCGCCAGGCTGCCTGCTCGTCGCGCGTCCGGCAGCACGGCGGGGACACCCGTGCCGGGAGGGCTGCGTTTGATGAGCACGGCACCCAGCTCCTGTTCGGCGGGGATGTCCACGACCCGCCAGTCCACGTCACCGGCCACCCGGAACAGGAGCCCATCGACGGGCTGGTCATGCAGCAGTTGCCGGATTGCCAGCGAGGCGGTCATCGGATCATTGACGGGCAGGACCGTGAGCAGCGCGTCGTGCTCCCACATCGACGAAGCGATCCCGCCGACCAGCTGGCCGAATGAGCCGCTGTTCTGTCGCCAGGCGCCCTCGTTGTAGCCGATGATCACGACCGCGATGCGGAGCCGGCGGCGCATGCCGGTGACGAAGGCGCCCAGCCCGCCACGGCGCTCGACGATGCCTTCGTTGAGCAGGTCCAGGAGGGCCCGGCGGGCGGTGATGCTGGAGACGCTGAACTCATCGCACATCTCGCGCAGGGAGGGGATGCGGTCCCCCTGCCGAAGCTCCCCGGCCTCGATGCGGCGAGAGATCTCGTCGCGGATCTGGACGTACTGGGGGACGTAGGCCTGGGCACCACGTGTCGATCGAGCCACGCTGGACAGCATACCGGCCGGGCCCGGGCCCGCGATGGCGCGGCGCGGGGCGGGTGCCGATCGCGCTCCCCTGCCCTCTGCCCCTCCCCGTTCCGTCATGTGCCCTCCATCGCTCAGGCCCTCACCACGCCCAGCCGGTCCATCCAGGCGAAGGGGTCGATGTCGGGTCGGCTGGGCCTGAACTCACAACCGACGAGGCCTTTGTAGCCGCTCTCGGCGATGGCGGCGAGCACGGTCGCGAAGTTGATCTCGCCGCTGCCCGGTTCCGTGCGCTCCGGCGCGTCGGCGATCTGGACGTGCCCGGTGATGCCGGCGCAGGCGGCGATGGTGGGCAAGAGCTCACCCTGTGTCCGCTGCAGGTGATAGACATCCAGCTGCAGCCCCACCCGTCCGGCCAAGGAGTCGATGACCGTTCGCGTGCGGGCCAGGTCCGAGAGCAGGAACCCGGCGTTCTCGATGGGGTTGAGGAGCTCGGTGTTGACGGCGACGCCAACGGTCGCCAGGCGGTCGGCTGCCTCGGCCAGCTGCTCGGTGAGGCAGGCCAGCTGCGTCGACTCCGGGAGCGCCGGGAGGCGACGGCCGGCCAGGGCGTTGACCTTGCTGGCCCCAAGGCGCTCGGCGATGACCATGGCCCGCTCCACGCCAAGCCGGAACTCCTGCCTTCGCCCGGGGTCGCCGGCGAAGCCTCGGTCCCCAGCTGTGAAGTCCCCCATGGGCAGGTTGAAGAGGTCCAGGCGCAGGCCACGCTGTCGCAGGGCTCGCTCCAGGTCATCGAGGTCCGGCGCGAAGGGGTCGAGCAGCTCGACGGTCTGGAAGCCGGCCGCGACGGCACCATCGAGCGCCTCTTCCAGGGGCAGACCCGGGAAGTGGAAGCTGACGTTGAGCGAGCAGCGCAGTGGCTCAGCGATCGAAGGTCACCTCCAGGGCTTCGAGTCCTCGATGGGTCACCGACGGCGTCCAGCGCACCTCGTCCGAGGCCAGCTCCAGATGGGGTAGCGCGAGCAGGACCGGGAAGGCGATCCTGGCCTCGAGTCGCGAGAGCGGTGCCCCGACGCAGAAGTGGATGCCGTGGCCGAAGGCGGAGTGGCGGTTCGGCTGTCGCGACAGGTCGAAGCGGTCGGGGTCGTCGAAGACGCGAGGGTCGCGGTTGGCGGCGCCCAGCATGAGGTAGACGAGCTGCCCTACCCGGAGCCGCTCGCCGTGCAGCTCGATGTCCGCGGCGACACGCCGCCAGCCCCGCTGGATGGGACTCTCGAAGCGCAGCATCTCCTCGATGGCGAGGGGCAGGAGCCCCTCGTCCTGGCGAAGCCGCCGGAGGTCATCAGGGCGCCGCAGGAGGGTCAGCAGGCCGTTGGCGATGAGGTTCCGCGTCGTCTCGTGCCCGGCGATCATGAGCGTCGTGCACATCGAGATGAGCTCCGGCCCGGAGAGCCGGTCGCCCGCCTCCTCGGCTTCGACGAGGGCGCTGACGAGGTCGTCGCCGGGCCGCCTGCGGCGCTCCTGGCAGAGGTCGCGGAAGTAGTCCTCGATGCGCACGATCGACTCGGCCGAGCGCACCAGGTGCTCGTCCACGGCGGCTCGACCGGACCGCTGGATGCCGACCACCCCGTCGGAGAGCTCGACGAGGAGCTCGCGGTCGCCCACGGGCACGCCCATCAGCTCGGAGATGACGATGGCCGGCAGCGGGTAGGCGAAGTCGCCCTGCAGATCCGCCCGGCCGCGCTCGCGGAAGCCGGCCACGAGG
>JBFYUV010000124.1:0-5587 GCA_041299865.1 Chloroflexota bacterium | reverse complement strand
CGGCAGGGGCGCAGCGCGCGTCGGAGGCGGGGGCGGGGGCGGAATGCGCACCGGGGCCTGCGGCTGCGGGCGCGGCGCGGGCCGGGCGGAGGGCATGTAGGCCGTCAGGCCGGGTGCCTCGGCCCGCTCGAAGTCCTTGCCGCACCAGGCGCAGAGCGTCCAGTCCAGCTCGATGAGGCGCTCGCAGTTGGGGCACACGCGGCGCAGGCGGTTGCGGCAGGTCGGGCAGATGATCCACTCCTCGTGGACCGGCCTCGAGCAGTTGGCGCAGTGTGCGTGCGACGCCACCTCGGCCAGCATGGCCTCCTCGGTGAGCATCCGCTCGTTGACCTCGGCGATGGTCTCCTTGGGCCGCACGATGCGATAGATGAGCAGTCCGAAGAGGAAGAAGATGGGCGTGAAGATGATGATGGCCGCCGCGGCGAGATACGGCGTGAAGGCACTCGCGGAGCGCAGCCGCATGTCGCGATAGGCCCAGTAGGCGCTCGCCAGCCAGATGAGCACGATGTAGGCCACGAGGACACGGATGCCGATCTGGAAGGCATCGCTCTCGATGAAACCGGAGATGGTCGCGTCAACCTCTCCGAACAGGTCCTCGAACATGGACAGGCGGCCTCGTGATGCGTCGGGAGTCAGGCGGCGTCCGGGGGCCGCCAACGGCGCGCCGAGTGTAGCAGCGGACCGTCGAGTCGGCCCGTGCCCTACCCCGGGCGGCCCGGGGCACCGGCCGCGTCGATGGCGTTGCGGAACGCGCGCATGAGCTCGCCAGCCAGCTGGTTCGTGGTCATCGAGCTGGCGCGCACGGGATCCCAGCGAACAGCCACCAGGATGAGGAGGGGCCGGCGCCAGAGCTGCGCCTCGTCGTCAGCCGGCGGCATGCGCAGGCGGATGAGCTGCCGGCCATCCTCCTGGTCGAGCAGGCCCATGAGCGCGTTGGAGAGCGTCGGGCCGATGACCTGCAGGGGTGCCACGGGCGGCGGGCCGGCCAGCGGAGCGACGGCGCGAGCTTCCACGACGCCCTCGTCATCCTCCACCCAGAGGGTCGTCAGCCACCAGCCGTCGTCCATGACGGAGGGCCGCAGCATCCCCAGTCGTACCCGTGGTCCGGGCTGGCCGGCAGGGCCGCGCAGGCGCATCGGCTCGGCGCGGGCGAAGGAGGGGCCGGGCGAGGGCGTCCGGGCAGGGCTCGGGAGCGCCTCGTCGGCTGTCTGATCGCGCGGGCCGGGCGGCCCGTCGCTCACTCCCATTCGATGGTGGCCGGCGGCTTGCTGCTGATGTCGTAGACGACGCGGTTCACGCCCGGGACTTCGTTGACGATGCGGGCGCTGATCTTGCCCAGCACGTCGTAGGGCAGCTTGGCCCAATCGGCCGTCATGCCGTCCTCGCTGGTGACGGCCCGGATGGCCACCACGTTGGCGTAGGTGCGCCCATCGCCCATGACGCCCACGCTGCGCACCGGGGTCAGGATGGCGAAGGACTGCCAGACGTTGCGGTAGAGCCCGGCCGCCTTGATCTCGTCGATGACGATCCAGTCGGCCTCACGGAGCGTGTCCAGCCGCTCGCGGGTGACCTCGCCGATGATGCGGATGGCCAGGCCCGGACCGGGGAAGGGCTGACGGTGGACCATCTGCTCGGGCAGGCCCAGCTCCAGGCCGACCTTGCGGACCTCGTCCTTGAAGAGGTAGCGCAGCGGCTCGATGAGCTGGAAGCGCAGGTCGGAGGGCAGGCCGCCGACATTGTGGTGCGTCTTGATCTTCTGGGCCGCCTTGGTCTCCGGGGCCGTCGATTCGATGACATCGGGGTAGAGCGTGCCCTGCGTCAGGAAGTCGATGCGCCCAAGCCTGGTGGCCTCCTCCTCGAAGACGCGGATGAACTCGTCGCCGATGATACGGCGCTTCTGCTCGGGATCCTCCACGCCGGCGAGGCGAGCCAGGAAACGTTCGCGGGCATCGACCATCACCAGGCGCATGCCCAGGTTGGCCTCGAACGTGTCGCGCAGCAGCTCCGACTCGCGCTTGCGCATGAGGCCGTGGTCGACGTAGATGCAGGTCAGTCGGTCACCCACGGCGCGGTGGACGAGTGCCGCGGCGACAGCTGAATCGACGCCGCCGGAGAGAGCGCAGATGACCTTGCCCTCCGAGCCTGTCGCCCGGGCGTGCTCGTCGACGCGCTCGCGGATGCGCTCCACGGTCGAGTCGATGAAGTTGGCCGAGGTCCACTCCGGAGCCGCGCCGGCGATGCCGAGCACGAAGTTGGCCAGCACGTCCCTGCCCCGCGGCGTGTGCACGACCTCCGGGTGGAACTGGATGCCGTAGAGGTTGCGGGCGGCATCGGACAGACCGGCGAAGGGTGTGGAGTCGGTCTGCGCGGTGGCCGCGAAGCCGGCCGGCAGCCGGGTGATGGAGTCGCCGTGGCTCATCCAGACGGGCTGCTCAGTGCCCAGGCCGGTCAGCAGCCGGTCGTCTGCTGCGATGGAGACGACGGCCGGGCCGTACTCGCGCCGGGGCGTCTGCATGACGTCGCCACCGAGCTCGATGGCCATGAGTTGCGCGCCGTAGCAGATGCCCAGCACGGGGATCCGGCCACTCCAGACAGCGGGGTCGGGTCGGGGCGCGGCAGCGTCGTAGACGGAGTTGGGGCCACCGCTGAGGATCACACCCTTGACGCCGCGACGCTCGAGGACGTCGAAGGGCGTGTCATACGGGAGCAGCTCCGAGTAGACGTCCAGCTCGCGGACCCGGCGGGCGATGAGCTGCGCGAACTGGCTGCCGAAATCGAGCACGACGACGCTGTCCGGCGGCTCCGGGGGGCGGCTGATGGTGGGCCGGTCATCGGCGGGGCGCTCGGGAGCCGGGGCGTCGAGCGCCACCTCCAGGTAGGCCTCCACCTCCGCGTCATCCGGGGCCAGCACGCGGTGCCCGGCATTGGCGACCTCGCCGTGGACGGTCTTGCCACGCTGCTTCGCGTGCTCGCCCGTATTCGCTCGCCCGTGTTCGCCGATCGCGTCCGTCAATCCACTCCCCTTGCCTGTCCCGCCCGTTGGCCGAGTCTATCCGACGATGGCCGACCGACCGCACCGTACTGCATGGCGTGGGTGCGTCGACGTGCCTGGTATCGGGATCAGTCGAGCGGCATCCCCCAGCGGGCGCGGTCGATGAAGGATGGGCTGCCGTCCATGGCATCGCGCCATGGACGCAGGTAGTCACGTCCCGGCTCGCTCACGCCGCCGAGCGCGAGCACGTACGCCGTCAATCGCAAGCCGCAGCGGAAGCCGTTGCGCAGCTCGTAGTCAAGCTCGTTCGGCGGCTCAACACGGGAGGCATCGACTGCCGCCAGCCGCGCGCTCACCAGGTCCGGCCGGGGGTCCCCCAGCGAACCCGGGAACCAGTCCTCGCCGGGGCGGCCGAAGAGATAGCCACCCATGTCTCGCTGCCACGCCTTCGCCAGCCGGATGGCCGACCTGAGCGGCAGGATCCGGGAATCGTCGAGGAAGGTGACCACCTCCCGCTGATAGAGGCCGTAGCGGGCGTGGCCGACCGAGGCCACCCAGGGCGCGGTGCACCTCAGCTCCAGCGCCCTGATGGCGAGAGGGTCACGCAGCTTCTGGCTGATGGCGTCGCCCAGGAGCAGCCACTGGGCGTAAGCGTTGGCCACCACGATGCCGTTCCCGAACACTCGCCCCCGCGGAAAGAGGAGCGGCGGCGCCTCATCGAGGCGCTCCCGCCAGACGCGATCGACCGCATCCTGCAGCGCCTGCGAGCGGGCCCACATCCGCTCGCTGAGCAGGTCCTCGAAGGCATCGAAGAAGAGCGGCGGCTCGTCGCCCAGGCTGTAGGTGACGCGCGCGCGCTCTGCGCCGGTCAGCGAACGGATCGACTCGAAGAACGCGCGCAGCGGGCCGGTCCAGGCTCCGTAGTCGAACGTGAGCGGGTCGTCGAGGGCTGGGTCGTAGGCCCACTCGGGCCGTGGAGGCGGCGCCGGAGCACCGTCCCAGTACCAGGACGTGTCAGCTGATCGCGCTGTTGGAGGGGCGGGCGTCGGTCCGGCGGTTGGGGGCGTCGGTTCGGCGGTTGGGGGCGGCGGTCCCGCGCGGCGAGCGCCCCACCGCGGCGACGGCTTCGGGAGCTGGGCCCGGAGCTCAGGGTCGAGCAGCCACTCGCGGGCGATGTTGAGGCGCTTGGTCTCGTCGAGCCCGGCGATGCCCGCGATGTCCGGGTGGACGTACCGGATGCGCGACTTGTAGGCCCGGTCGATGGTCGCCGCATCGGCGCTGGCGTCAACGCCGAGCAATTCGAACGGGTCGAAGTCGGGTGCTGGTGTCATGGAGGCGTCCTAGGGCCGGTCGGGTACCTGCGGGATGTCTGCATCGGTCGGCAACGTCAACGGAGGTCACCGTCAGAAGCCGCAGTCGCCGATGGATGGCTGCGCCGAAGTATCGCATCCACGTGTCGCAGGCCGACGGTGGCGAGAGCATCACGAGGCCGTCCGGGCGCGGCCCGCGGCTGACGTCGCCTGCACTGAACACCATGCCCGCCGGACCATGAGCTACTGCGTCATTTGGCCCATCCTGAACAGGCCCGATCTACGCCAGGCGCCGGGCACGCAAGCTGGCAGCGGCTTCGGCGTAGTCGCGTACGCGTGGCCGGGCGCCGGCAAGCGCTTCCTCCAGGTCAATGAACGGGCGGCGCCGGCCGCGGGCAAGCGGGTCCAGGAGCACGAGCGTTCGAATCATGCCGTGCGTCGGGGGCACGCCGGCCAGCCACTGCCGCAATGCCGCAGCAGGGTCAGGGCAGAGGGCGCGGAATGTCGCGGGGCGAAGACGAAGCGCATGGAGGACCTCGGCCGACCAGAGGGCCACCATCACGTGCGTCTGCGAGGCGAACCGAGGCAGATCCAACTGCCGCGCCACCACGGGCGCCAGGTACTGGCACTTGGCGTTGAAGGCACCAGCGGCCTCCTGGAGATCCGGAAAGCGGGTGCGGTTCTCCAGGTGCAGGAGTGCCGGCTGGTCCATCGACCAGGCCATGACGTCGGCTCGGCCGGCGAACTGGTAGTGCTGATATGGGTGGTCGACGGCGACAACGTAGCCGTGAGCAGCGAGGAAGCTGGCCTCGAGTTCGCCCATGGCGGCGTGCACGAGATCGGCCCGCTCGCGCGCTTGGCGGCGACGGCCATCCGTGATGGCCATGTGGAGCGAGAGTCCGAGGGCCGTCGCCACGCGGGCATAGACATCCAACGAGGCGCGCTGGCCGGATTCGACTGCGTTCACCGTTGCCGGGGAGACGCGCGCCCGCTCGGCGAGCTGCCTCGTGGTGAGTGCGCGACGACAGCGCTCGTCGCGGACGGCCGCTCCGACACCCGCCGCGAGACGATCGGCGAGCGCGACGGCTGACGGCATAGGCGGGCGTGCAGCACTACGGGGCGACATCGTCGCTATTCAAGCGTCATTCGCTTGTGCGGCACTTATGGACCGCAACACGCCCTTCGATGGCGGCAAGGCCGTCCTGCGCAGAGGGGCGGATGCGGACGCCACCACCGTGCGGGCCTGCGCGACGCGGAGCTCGGCGATTTCTCAGAATGGCCGAAC
>JBFYUV010000121.1:0-5251 GCA_041299865.1 Chloroflexota bacterium | reverse complement strand
GTTCGGGCGCTAGGCGGGATCCCGGTCGTGCGTGAGCGCGCCATCTCCGCGGTGGTCATCGCCGTGGTGGTCGTCGCGGTCTTCCTGGCAGGTGAGCCCTGGCTGACCCTGGGTATCGCGGCCCTCGCGCTGCTGGCGTCGCTGGAGGTCTTCCGTCTCCTGCCGCCGGCCGGCTTCCCGGTGGCGCTCCTGCCCGGGGCCATCTTCGCGCCACTGGCCGTGCTGGCCACCGGCTGGCTCGATGACGCCGGCGCCTGGGTCCCGCTCTACGTGGCGCTCGTGCTCATCGTGCTGGCCATCGATGCCTTCCGCCGCCCCGACGTCCGCGACGGCTTCCTGGTCTGGATGGGCGGCAGCTTCGGAGCCCTCTACCCCTCGTTGCTGGCCTTCCTGGCGGGCATCCTCGTGGTGGCCCCTGCGGTCCCGGAGGAGGCCCTGCTGGGCGGCTACCTCGACGCGGGCCGTACCTGGCTACTGGTGCTCGTGCTGACGGTCTGGTCCTTCGACACCTTCGCCTATCTCTCCGGGCGGACCTTCAAGAAGGGCCGCTTCCTCAACCACATCTCGCCCAACAAGACCTGGAGCGGGGTCATCGGCGGCACTGTCGCAGCTGTCATCGTGGGTGGCCTGCTGGCTGCTGCGGCCGGCCAATGGCTCCCGGGCGGCCTGCTCATGGGCCTCCTGGTGGCCATCGCCGGGCAGGCCGGTGATGTGGCCGAATCGATGCTGAAGCGCACGGCCGGGGTCAAGGATTCCGGCCACCTCATCCCCGGCCACGGCGGCATCCTCGACCGGGTCGACTCCTTCCTCTTCGCGGCTCCCGTGGTCTTCGGCTACCTGGTCATCGTGGGCTCGTGATGGTGGGCCAGGCGGCGCAGCGCCCGCCAGGCGCCAGCGTCGGCGTGGCGCTCCTCGGGTCCAGCGGCTCGATCGGCCGGCAGACCGTCGACGTGCTGGTCTCGGCCGGCGCGGATGCCTACCAGGTGGTGGCCCTGGCCGCCGGCCGGGATGCCGAGACGCTCAGTGCCCAGGCGGCCGTGCTGCGCCCGAGGGTCGTCGCGCTGGCCGACCCCGATTCGGCGGCGCGCCTGCAGCTGCCGGCGGGAACCCGCCTGGCACAGGGTGACGATGCCCTCGTGGAGATGGCCACCCGCGACGACGTGGACCTCGTCATCATCGCCACCGCCGGCGTGGTCAGCCTGCGGCCGGTGCTGGCCGCCCTCGAGGCGGGCAAGGTGGTGGCCACCGCCAACAAGGAGACGCTCGTCTCCGCGGGTCACCTGGTCATGCCCCTGGCCAGGGCTCGTGCCGACGCCGTGCGGGCGACCGATCCGGCCTCGCCGATGGCCTCACCGCTGGCCTGGCTGCGGCCCATCGATTCCGAGCACTCGGCCATCTGGCAGTGCCTGGCCGGCGAGGACCTGGCCAGTGTGGCGCGTCTCATCCTGACGGCCTCGGGCGGACCGTTCCGCGAGTGGTCGTGGGAACGCATGACCTCGGCGACCCCGGCCGATGCCCTCGCCCACCCCAACTGGACGATGGGAGACAAGATCAGCATCGACTCGGCCACGCTCATGAACAAGGGCCTGGAGGTCATCGAGGCGCACTGGCTCTACGATGTGCCGTACGAGCACATCGAGGTCGTCATCCACCCCCAGAGCCTGGTCCACTCACTCGTCGAGTTCGTGGACGGCTCCCAGAAGGCTCAGCTTGGTCTCCCGGACATGCGCATCCCCATCCAGTACGCCATCGACCATCCCCACCGCCGACCCGGTCCGGCGCCCCGCCTGGACGTCCGTGTGCCGGGCCACATGACCTTCTCCGCGCCCGACGAGGTGCGCTTCCCGGCCCTGCCCGTGGCTCGCGCGGCCGGCCTCGCCGGTCCCGGTGCCACCGCTGCGCTCATCGCCGCTGACGATGTGGCCGTGGGGCGCTTCCTGGACGGCAGCCTCTCGTTCATGGGCATCGTGCGGCTCGTCGAAGATGCCGTGACACGCTTCAGCGTGCCTGGAGCGCCGGACCTCGAGGGGCTGGAAGCCATCGACGCCGAGGTGCGGGCCTGGGCCCGCGAGGCGGACATCCACGGCGGGCGAGAGTCCTGATGGACTTCCTGGTCAACATCGTCATCCTGCTGGCCATCATCGTGCCGCTCGTGCTGGCGCACGAGCTGGGCCACTTCGTCATGGCCCGTCGCGCCGGCGTCACGGTCCACGAGTTCGGCATCGGCTTCCCGCCCCGGGCGCTCATCCTGCACCGCGGCAAGGAGACCATCTACTCGCTCAACTGGCTGCCCATCGGTGGCTTCGTGCGGCTGGAAGCGGAGGAGGGCGAGTCGCTCGACCCGCGCGCCTTCGTGAACCAGAAGCTGGGCACGCGCCTGCGCATCCTCATCGCCGGCGTCGTCGTCAACTTCGCCATCGCCTGGCTCATCTTCACGCTCATCGCGCTCTTCGCCGAGCCGCTCTGGCATACCCGCATCAACGAGGTCGTGCCCGACTCGCCCGCTGCACGTGCGGGACTCGTGGCCAGCCGGGTCATCGGGGAGACGGAGCCCCTCGAGCTCGTGGACGCCAGCGGGCAGCCCACCGGGGAGACGCGCCGGCTGCCCATCTACGACGACTCGGGCGATCTCCTGGTGGCCATCGACGGTCGCGTGTTCCCGGTCTTCGATGACATCGCCAGCGACCCGTCCGATGCTCGCAGCGGTCCGCTGCGCTACCTGGCGGCGCGCGCCGGGGAGACCGTGGTCCTGACCGTCCGGCACGCCGACGGCAGCCTCGACGACATCGAGGTCACGCTGCGCACGCCGGAGGAGGTGGCGGCCGGTCTCGGGGCCCTCGGGTTCCTGCCGGGCAGCGAGTACGGCGAGCGCCAGAACGGCATCCTCGAATCGATGGCCATCGGCCTGCAGCGCACCGTCGAAGCGTCGACGCTGATCCTGCGGGGCGTGGGCGAGCTCATCGCGTCCCTCCTCCAGGGTCCCGGTGCGGAGCTGCCCGTGGCCGGCCCCCTGGGTATCGTCGATCTCGTGGGCGGCGTGCGGGAGTCCGCGCCCCCGGTGATCCTGCTCTGGCTGGTGGGCCTGCTCTCAGCGAACCTGGCCGTCTTCAACATCCTGCCCTTCCCGCCCATGGACGGCGGACGCATGACCATGGCCCTCGTTCAGGCCGCCAGTCGCAACCGTGTCAGCCCCACCGCCGAACGGCTCGTCTACCTGACGGGCTTCGTCATGCTCATGACGCTGCTCGTGATCGTGACCTGGTCGGACATCCAGCGGATGGTCGCGTGAGCGGCCCCGCCGGGCGCCCTCGACGACAGACCCCCAGCGTGGTCGTGGGCGGCGTGGCTGTGGGCTCGGAGTCGCCCATCGTGGTGCAGTCCATGACCAACACGGACACCGCTGACGCTGATGCCACGGCCCTGCAGGTCGCAGCGCTGGCGCACGCCGGCAGCGAGCTGGTGCGCATCACCGTCAACAACGACGCGGCCGCAGCGGCCGTGCCGCTCATCCGCCGCAAGCTCGACGACCTGGGCATCGGCGTGCCGCTCGTGGGCGACTTCCACTACAACGGCCACCAGCTGCTGCAGGACTACCCGACCGCCGCCGCGGCGCTGGCCAAGTACCGCATCAACCCCGGCAACGTCGGTTCCAAGCGCCGCGACGAGAACTTCGCCACCATCGTGCGGATCGCCCTCGAGCACGGCAAGCCAGTGCGCATCGGCGTCAACTGGGGCTCGCTGGACCAAGACCTCCTGACCGAGCTCATGGAAGCCAACGCCCGTTCGGCGGCACCGCTCGAGGCGCGCGACGTGCTCAGGGAGGCCATGGTTGCCTCGGCGTTGCGCTCCGCGGAGCTGGCCGAGGCCACCGGCCTGGGTCACGACCGCATCATCATCAGCGCCAAGGTCAGCGCCGTCCGGGATCTCGTCGACGTCTACCGCGAGCTGGCCCATCGCTGCGACTATCCCCTGCACGTCGGTCTCACTGAGGCCGGCTTGGGCATGAAGGGCACGGTGGCCTCTGCCGCGGGCCTGGCCATCCTGCTCGACGAGGGCATCGGCGATACCATCCGCGTCTCCCTCACGCCTGCCCCCGGTGGCGACCGCACCGAAGAGGTGCAAGTGGCCATGCAGGTGCTGCAGTCGCTGGGCCTGCGCTCGTTCCGTCCCCAGGTCAGCGCCTGCCCCGGCTGCGGCCGCACCACGAGCACCTTCTTCCAGGAGATGGCGCAGCGCATCGAGCAGCACATCGCCGAGCGCATGCCCGAGTGGGCTGGCCACTATCCCGGCGTCGAGGACATGCACGTGGCGGTCATGGGCTGCGTCGTCAACGGGCCCGGCGAATCGAAGCAGGCGGACATCGGCATCAGCCTTCCGGGCACCTTCGAGGAACCCGTGGCGCCCGTCTTCGTGGACGGCGCGCTGCACACGACGCTGCGCGGCGAGGGCCTCGTGGAGGCGTTCATCGGCATCCTTGAGGGCTACGTGGAGCGTCGCTACGGAGGGGCGGCCAGTCCGAGTCCGGTCGGAGGCAGGTAGCCGCTAGCAGCGAGTCACGCAGCAGCGGCGGCAGCCTGGCAGCCGGCTCGCCCGGCGTTGCACTGCCAGTGGCGTATCGGACCGATCCCGGTGCTGACTCGCCCGGCGTTGCACTGCCAGTCTCACGAGCGGCACCAGGGCACCTTCGGGCGTCGGTCACGTAACCACCAGTCACGCCAGAGCAGTACCTTGCCACAGCGTGGCAGGGAGTCGCCGTGCGCTAGGATTCCAGCGCCGTCGTTGGCAGCCCGATGCTGTTCCACCGCACGATGCCGGGCCGCCCGCCCGATCCGAGAGCCACCAGGAGGCCATGTGTCCAACGCCGGTTTCGTCAGCGACCTGACCCGTCAGTCCGAGGACTTCCCCGGCTGGTACAACGACTTGGTCCTGAAGGCCGAGCTGGCCAGCTACTCGCCGGTGCGGGGCTGCATGATCATCCGGCCCTACGGCTTCGCCATCTGGGAATCGATGCGCGACGAGCTGGACCGCCACATCAAGCGCACCGGGCACAGCAACGTCTACTTCCCGCTCTTCGTGCCCAAGTCGCTCCTGGAGCGCGAGGCCGAGCACGTCGAGGGCTTCGACCCGCAGGTGGCCTGGGTCACCCGTGCCGGCGGCTAGGAGCTCGCGGAGCCGCTGGCCATCCGCCCCACCAGCGAGGCCATCATCGCCGAGGTCGTGAAGGACTGGATCCAGTCCTACCGGGACCTGC
>JBFYUV010000113.1:0-5073 GCA_041299865.1 Chloroflexota bacterium | reverse complement strand
GTTCTCACTCCATCCTGGCCGACCTTCGCGCCGGGACGGCCTTCGCGCTCGGCGAGCCGGTCGTGCGCTGGTGCCTCCTGCTCATCCTGGCGGGCGGGGTGTTCGCGACGGCCACCTTCTCGACGCTGGCCCCCATCTACGCCCGCGATGAGCTGGGTGTCGGGGCGGAGGGCTACGGCGCCTTCCTGGGCGCGGCCGGTGCGGGTGCGCTGACGGCGGCGCTGCTGGTCACCACGTTCGCGCACGGGGACCGCCGCCCCTGGCTCATCGTGGGCGTGCTGGGCATGGCCGGCCTCGTGGGCGGCATCGCCCTGGCCGGTTCGGTGGGCATCGTCTTCGCGCTCGCCTTCCTGCTGGGCGCGTCGCAGATCACCCTGGCCCAGAACGCGCTGGTTTCTGTCCACTCGGCCACGCCCGACCTGCTGCGCGGCCGTGTCATGGGCCTCTGGGTGACCATCTTCCAGGGCTCCGGGCTGCTTGGCTCTCTGCTGTCGGGCTGGCTGGCGGACATCCTCGGCGTCAGGCCCGCCATGCTCGTGGGCGCGCTTGCCCTGGCCGGCATCGGCCTGGTCGCGCTGGTGGCCATCCGCCGGGTCACCTGGCGGCTCACGCCTGTCGGGGCGGCCAGCTGACGCTCGCGGGGCTACCCGGCGGCCCGCCGGTCCCCGCTCTGAGCGTGACTCAGATCGAGCTGGCGCGGCGATCCACGGTCCACCGATCCACGTAGTCGCGGTCGAGGACGATGCCGAAGCCCGGCCGCTCCGGCAGTCGCAGCCAGCCATCCTGAAGGTACGACGAGAGATCCGAGAGCTGCCAGAAGAAGGGATCGCGCTCCTCGTCGAAGCACTCCACGAAGGTATGGCGAGGCACGCTGGCGAGCAGATGCGATGAGACCTGGGGCTCCTCGTGGTGACCCATCTCCACCCCGAACGCCGCACACAGGCCGGCCGCTCTCCGCCACACCGTCGGGCCACCGGCCCACGAGGCATCGAAGTTGCTGACATCGATGGCGGACTCCACGACGAGGTCGCGCAATCCGCCGAGCGTCACCTCGCTCTGGCCGGCTGCCACGGCCAGGCCGGTCTGGTAGCGCACGTCACGCATCCAGCGACGATCGTTCGTCCAGCGGCAGGGCTCCTCGAACCAGCGGATGTCAAGATCGGCCACGCGCCGCCCGAAGTCCACGGCCTCCGCTCGCTCGTAGCCCTGGTTGGCGTCGACCATGATCACCAGGTCAGGGCCGGCAGCCTCACGGGCGGCGCGCACACGCCCGGCGTCCTCGGCCGGTGAGCGCCCGCCGACCTTGAACTTGAGACCCGCGAAGCGCGTCGCATAGTCGGCCACGACGTCGCGGGTCTGGTCGGCATCGAGGTGGTAGTAGCCCCCGATGACGCTCATGGGCAGGGCATCCGTGACGGAGCCCCAGAGCCGGTGGAGGGGCACCTCGAGCGCTCGTGCCAGCGCGTCCCAGATGGCCGTGTCCAGGCAGGCGATGGCCTGCAGTGCCAGGCCCCGATCGCGCAGGATGTCATTGGTCGCCGGCTCCATGGCCGCCCACGCGCCCTCGGGATCGCTGGCGCTGCGGCCGAGCACGTGAGGCGCCAGCTCCTCGTGGATGATGTCGAGGATGATGGACTGCTCCACGTCCGTGTCGCCGTTGTAGACCTCGGCCACGACACCGTCGGAGGTGAACAGTCGAGTGATGATGGTCGCCCGATTCACCATCGAGTAGGCGCTGCCCTCGAAGCGCCTCGCCAACGGCGCCCGGACGGCGATGGTCTCGATGCGTTCGATACGCAGGGTCTCCCGCCCCAGCCGATGGGCCATCGGCCCGGACACGCCGTCAGCTGCGTGTCCCGTGCTCATGCGCGGATGCTCGCGCGCGCCGCCGCCGCGATGCGCTCCGCGGACGGGAGGATGGCATCCTCGAGCAATGGCGGGTAGGCGATGAGGGTCTCATCGGGCAGCGACACATTCCTGGGCGGCACGGCCATGGCCACGCCGGCCATGGCCAGTCGGCTGATGAGCGTGGCTCCCCAGCCAGCATCGTGCCACTGCTCCTCGGCGACGATGAGCCGGCCGGTCCGTCCCACGGAGGCGGCCACGGTCTCGAGGTCCAGCGGGTGCACCCAGCGCAGGTCGATGACCTCGGCATCGATGCCCTCGGCGGCGAGCGTCTCTGCCGCCTGCAGTGCCCGCTCAACCATGAGCAGCGTGGCCACGATGGTCACGTCCGTGCCGGCGCGTTCGATCGAGGCCTTGCCGATGGCGGCCACGGCCCCACGTCGCACGGGGCCCTTGCGCACGTAGAGCAGCTTGTGCTCGTGGACGATGACGGGGTCGTCCGCGAGGATCGCGGCACGCAGCAGCTCGTAGGCAGCCGCCGGTGTCCCCGCGGCCGCGACGCGCATGCCCGGCTGAGCCATGAACCACGACTCGCCGGTGGCGCTGTGCTGGGTCCCGAAGCGGCCACCGCCGCCGGAGATGGCCCGGATGGTCACCGGGACCGCCAGCTGGCCGCCGCTCATGAAGCGGTACTTGGGCAGCTGGTTGACGAGCGCGTCGCCGGCGCTGGGCAGGAAGTCGGCGAACATGAACTCGACGATGGGGCGCATGCCCATCACGGCCATGCCCAGGGCCACGCCGGTGAAGCCGTTCTCGCAGATGGGCGTGTTGATGACGCGCTCGCCGTACTTCTCTGCGAGGCCCGCGTTGGTCTTGAAGACGCCGCCCTCGTTGGCCACGTCCTCGCCCAGCAGCAGCACGGCCGGATCGGCTGCCAGGGCGTCGTCCATGGCGGCCGTGACCGCCTCCCGGTAGGTCATCACGACCGCGTCGGCGGCCATGCGGCCGGGCAGCTCAGCCAGCGTAGACATGGCGACGGGCCTCCTCCATGGACAGGTAGGGTGCGGACTCGGCACGCGCGACGGCGGCCTCGACCTCGGCCGTGACGTCCGCCTCCAGCGCCGCCTGGGCCTCGAGAGGGAGCAGTCCTTCGTCCGCCAGCCGCGTCCCCAGGACCACGAGCGGGTCGCGCGCCTTCCAGGCCTCGAGCTCTCCATCGGGGCGGTACTTCGCCGGGTCCGAGCGCGAATGCCCCCGATACCGGTAGGTCTTCATCTCCAGGAGGCTGGGACCGGCGCCCGAACGTGCTCGGGCGACCGCCTCCCACGTGGCGGCATGGACGGCCTCCACGTCCTGGCCGTCAACGATGACGCCGGGCATGGCGTACGGCTCGGCACGCCGCGCCAGGTCGTCGATGGGCGTGGTCATGCGCACCGGCGAGTACTCGCCGTAGAGGTTGTTGACGACGATGAAGACGACCGGCGCCTGCCACACCGCAGCCATGTTCAGCGATTCGTGGAAGGTGCCGATGTTGGTGGCGCCGTCACCCACGAAGGTGAGCGCCACGCGCGGCTCCCGCCGCAGCTTGAAGGCCATGGCGGCCCCCACGGCGATGGGCAGCCCGGCGCCGACGATGGCATTGGCGCCGATGTTGCCCCTGGCCGTGTCGATGAGGTGCATCGAGCCACCCAGGCCCTTCGAGCCGCCGGTGCTTCGGCCCATCAGCTCGGCCATGGCAACTTCGGGGGTCATGCCCAGGGCCAGGGCCTCGCCGTGGCCGCGGTACGTGTTCGTCTGCACGTCCTGTGGGCCCATGGCCGCGATGGCCCCCACCGAGACCGCCTCCTGGCCCTGGCAGAGGTGCGTCGTGCCCTCGATCCGGCCGCTCATGAAGAGCTGCTGCACCTTGTCCTCGAAGACCCTGATCAGCAGCATCCGCCGATACCAGGCCAGGCGGCGCTCGTCAGTCTCAGACATGGGCTCCTCCGGTAGGCAGGGGAGACGATCGGCCCCGTCGTCCGTTCGACGAGCCGAGGACCGCTCCCTGTTCGCAGCGCAGGATAGCCCCCCTGGACGATGGCCCGTCGCGGCGCGTCTCGTCCATCAGCCGCCGATGGGCTCGAGCCGGCCGCTGGCGGCAGAGCGATAGGCAGCGTCGAGGATCTCCACGGTGCGGGCACCCAGCTCGGCGGGTGAGTTGTTGGCGGGCGCCCTGCCGAGCGCCGCATCGATCACGGCGTCGATGGGTCCGATGCAGTCGTAGCGGCCGGCGTCGGCGTCCAGCGGGACGCGGATGTCGTCCCCCGGGCCTCGGTAGCGCCACAGGACGTTGTCACGCAGGTCCACGTGGAAAATGCCGCGGTGGCCGACAACGTGGACCTCCACGCCGTGACGGTTGTCGGCCGCGCCCACGTGGGACGACGCCCCACCCATCGACCCGATGGCTCCGTTGGTGAATCGCAGCGTGACCGCATCGTGGAGCTCCACCTGGGCGTCCAGCGGCCGCGTCATCAGCGCGAAGGCCGCGGCGCCCTGCAGGTCGGTCAGCCACAGCGTCATCCCCAGGAGATGCGTCAGCTGTGCCTGTCCGTAGCCGCCGCCGGCCGTCTCCGGCTGCGTCCACGTCTCCGCACGGGGTGCCAGACCCGCGTCGGCGTCGTGGTAGGAGCCCGTGTCGGAGAGCAGCTCGCGCGTGGGTGAATCCATGCGCATCGCGACATGTTCGATGTCCCCGATGCCGCCGTCCTCGTGCATCAGCTGGTGGGCCGTGATGACCATGGGTCGGTAGTTCCAGCCGTAGGCGATGAAGAGCTGACGCCCTGTCCGCCGCACGGTCGCCTCCAGGTCCCAGGCGTCCGCCGGATCGATGGTGAAGGGCTTCTCGCACATCACGTGGGCGCCGGCCTCGAGCGCGGCCCGGGCCTGCTCGTGGTGCAGGCTTGGCGGACTGGCCACCACGACCACGTCAAGCTCGGCGGCGATGACGTCCTGCCAGTCGGTCGTGGCGCGCCCGATGTCGAAGGCCTTCTGGATGCGCGCCAGCTGCTGTGGGTCGCGACGGTTCACGATGGCAAGCTCGATCTCGCCGGCATCCCGCCGCCGCACCAGGTTGGGCAGGTGGGAGCTCACGGCCCACGAGCCTGCTCCGATGATGCCCACGCGCAGCCTGGCCATGCCCTCCGCCTCCCTTCGTCGACCGCCGGATGATAGCCGGGAGCTCGGCTGCCG
>JBFYUV010000112.1:0-9745 GCA_041299865.1 Chloroflexota bacterium | reverse complement strand
CTTCTCGAGATCATCGAAGTCGCGGATCTGGATGTGGAACTCGCGCGAGACGATGTCGTTGGCAGCGTCGGTCCGTGCCACCGCGACGTCCTCGACGATGCCGAAGTCCGTGCTGTGGATGGCCAGCGGGCAGGCCAGGTGGTCAGAGAGGATCATGTCGCCAGGCAGGTGCCGCCACTGGTAGAGGGTGCGGCGCAGCTCGCGCTCCTGATCCTGGGCCCAGGCATCCTCGGTCTGGAGCGTCAGCTCGTCGTCGACGTCCATCTCGTGCCAGGGGATCTCGTTGATCCAGACCATGGGCCGGGACGAACGCAGGTCGTTCAGCTCCTGCCAGAGGCGCGCCTTCTCCACGTGGACCGGCAGGGCCGCGTAGCCAGCCAGTTCGGAGGCCAGCCGGCGCAGGATCTCGGTGTCGCGAGGGCCGATCTCGATCTCGTGCGCGATCGGCGGTGGCTCGTAGTGGCTTGGGTCATGCAGCATGTGGCAGCCTCGGCTCGCGGCCTCCCCGGCGGGCTACCGTGGAGAGGCCCTTCAGTGGTGTCGTCTGCGCCCGATGGTACGCGCTTCTCAGCCCACGAAGGCATCGAGATAGTGGTCGATGAGGGTCTCCGGGAAGCCGGCCGGCCGTGCGGTCCAGCGTCGCGATCTTGCCGTTGTACCCGGGACCCGGCATGGCGTCGTCCCTCTTCGGCTCGTTAGGGGATGGTCTCGAATCCGGCCGTCCGGAAGTCGGCGCCGAGGGCGATGGTGCTGCCGATACCCTCCCGTCGCATGAAGGCGAAGCTGACACGATCCACCACCGAGACGGACGACTCGATGGCTGCCCGGTTATCGCGCATGGCCGTGGCGTGGAGCTCCGCGTCCACCGGCGTCACCTCCAGCGCCGGGATGACGCGGTCGATGATGTCGGCGGCCACCAGCGGACCGAAGCGTCTCCGCGCCACGGCCAGAGTCTCGATGACCACATACGTGTGTGTCACCAGTGGCAGGTCACGGCCTCGGGCGAATGCAGCGACCACCCGGTCGTGAGCTGGGTCATCCCGGTCGATGAGCGCCAGGATGCCGCTTGTGTCGACGAAGAGCTTCACCAGCCATCCCGGAGCAGCTCGTCGTGGTCCCGGGCGACCGTGCCTGTCCCGGAGGCTGCCGTCCCGGCGACCTCCAGCAGCGCCTCCACACGGTCGATCCGGGCCTGGTCCTCATCCGGCACGGTGCGGTCGATGGCATCCCGAACGACGGCCGCCAGCGAGACGTGCCGACGGCGCGCCTCCCGACGAAGGCGGCGCATCTGTTCCTCAGTCAGCGAGACCTGTGTCCGAATCATCACGGAATGATAACACTGGCTTCCTGAGGTGATGTAATCCCAGCGGCCGACATCTGCCGGGTCGAACGGCGTCACTCGTGCGATCCGATCACCGCGGTGGGCCCGGGTCGTGCCGTCGTCCTCCTGTCGGCGAGTGGCGGTCGCTGCACGAGCGCGGCGGCCAGCAGGATGGCGCCGCCACCCAGCACCTCCGGCAGCGTCACGGGCTGACCCAGCACGATGGCCGCCGAGACCACCGCCACGACCGGCTCGGCGAGCATGACCATCGCGGTGCGCGTGCCACCGATGCGGCGGACACCCATGAGCACCATGACCTTGGGGATGGCAGCGCCGATGGTCCCGGCCAGCAGCACAGCGATCCAGACGACGGGCTCGACACCCCAGCTGCCCAGCGACGCGAAGCCGCCCGTGAGCAGGACCGCGGTGCCCGAGATGATCATCCCGCCGAGCAGGATGAGCGAGGTCGCCTGGACGGCCGGCACGGACGTGTAGCCGTCGCGCGAGACGACGAGGTAGGCGGCTTGGCAGACCGCGGCCGCCAGCGCCAGGCCGACCCCGGCCAGCGTCACCTGGGCATCCGGGCCGACCTGGCTGCCGACCACCAGGACGAGCCCGGCCATGGCCAGCCCGAGGGCGCCCAGTCGGACCGGTGTGACGCGCTCCTGGCGCATGGCAGCCATGGCCACCATGACGAGCACGGGGTAGGTGTAGAAGAGCGTCATGACGATGGCCACGGTCATGACCGAGAAGCCCGCGAAGAGGAGCAGGTTCATGGAGCCGTTGGCGACGATGGCGACGGCCAGCATGCGGCGCTCGCGCATGGCCAGGCTGCGCAGGTTGACCCTGGGCTGCCAACGCGCCATCACGAGCGTGCCCAGGATGAGGGCACCCAGGGCGGCGCGCAGGGCCGTGAAGACCGCGGCCGGCATGCCCTCCTGGTAGGCGAGGGTCGAGATGACGCCGAGCGTGCCCAGCGCCGCCGCTGCCCCGAAGACCAGGGCCACGCCGCCGCGGTCTGCGCGATGCTGGTCGTCCGTCATCGGCGGACCTTGGTCAGCTGCCGGGATGCAGCATGCGGACCAGGAAGGCGACCGCCTCATCGACGAGTTGCGGGCCTCGCGGATCGTCGAGGAAGACATGGTCGGCGCCCTCGATGGGCCGGAAGTCCACGGCCACGCCCAGTTCCCGCAGCCGCGTCGCCAGCAGCTCGCTCTGGCCGAAGGGCACCCAGCGATCGCGCGTGCCGTGCATGATCAGGAACGAAGGCGCATCGGCCGTGACCCGTTGGCAGGGGTCGGCCCGGGCCACGAGGTCCGGACGTTCTTGGACGGGTGCGCCGACGAGCCGTGACTCGGGCGAGTCCGGGTCGTCGTGGCACATCATCGAGTCGTCCGGCGCCTGGCGATCCATGGCTGCGAAGTCGGTGGGTCCGTACCAGTCCACGACGGCCGCCACGGTCGTGGGCTGCTCACCGAACTCGACATCGTCCGGCGCCGGACCGGCCGATCCGGCCACACCCGCCAAGGCCGCCAGATGACCGCCTGCCGATTCGCCCCAGACCGCGACACGGCCCGGATCGATGGTCAGCTCGTCGTGGCGCGCGCGCAGCCAGCGGATGGCCGCCTGGACATCCTCCAACTGTGCCGGGAAGCAGGCCTCACTGCTGAGCCGGTACTCGACCGAGGCCACGGCCAACCCGGCCAGGGGCAGGCGAGTGAAGAGCTGCTCCTGCTCGAGCAGCGGCGGCAGCGCTGTGCGGTCGCCGTGCATGAAGGCGCCGCCGTGGATCCAGACGACGACCGGCGCCGGCTTGCGGGTCACCGGCGGCAGGTAGAGGTCCAGGCGCAGCGGCCGGAAGCCGGTCAGGGCCGCGTAGATGGCGCCGGAACGCAGGCGCACGCCGTGATCCCGCAGCTGGACCTCCGGGAGCTCGCCGGTCGTCAGCGGCCAGGGCTGCTCGCGCTCCGCGTCGGTCATCTCAGGCGGCCTCCTCGAGGGCGCCGGTGTTCATGAGCCGCAGGATGGCGGTGGCATCCAGGGCGGCGCCGGCGAGCTCGCCGCAGATAGAGCCCCGGTAGAAGACCAGCACCCGGTCGCAGGCGCTGGCCAGCTCCTCGAGATCCGTGGAGTGGAAGATGACCACTGCACCACCCGCGGCAGCCGCGTGGAGCAGGCCGTTGATCTCGGCCCTGGCCCCAACGTCGACACCCCGCGTCGGGTCGTCCAGAAGGATGGTGGTCGGCTCCGTGTCCAGCCACTTGGCGATGACGACCTTCTGCTGATTGCCTCCGGAGAGCTTCCCGGCGTTGAGCCGGACCGACGGGGTGCGCACGGCCAGCGATTGCGCCAGCGCCTGCGCGCGCTCCTGGAGCTGCCGGATGCGCAGGAAGTGCCCGTCGCGCATCATGCCCATGGTGCGCACCTGGACGATGTTCTCCCAGATGGGCTTGTCCAGCATCAGGCCCAGGCGCCGGCGGTCGCCGGAGACATAGGCGACACCACGGTCGATGGCCTGGCGGAGCGAGGTCGGCCGCGGCTGTCCGCCCGGGAGCCTGACGTCGCCGCCGGAGACCGTCTCGAGGCCGGCCATGACGCCCAGCATCGCGAGGGGGCCTGATCCGACCAAGCCCGCCAGCCCCACGACCTCGCCGGCGCGGACCCGGAAGCTGACATCGGCCAGGCCGGACCGCGTGCTGACATGGTCGACGACCAGCTCGGCGCGGTCGGCTCCAGCCGCCGGCGACGGCGTCACGGGGCGCACCGGGACCGTCAGCGACTCGTCCTGGGCCACCTTCGTCTTCTGGCCCAGCATGGCGTCCACGATGAGCGGCAGCGTCAGCCTGGCGAGCGGCTCGGCGGACATCACGACGCGTCCATCGCGCAGCACGGTCACTTCGTCGCAGAGGCTCATGACCTCCTCGAGGATGTGCGAGACGTAGACGACCCCCACGTCAGCCTCGCGGAGCACGCGCAGGATGCCCAGCAGCCGTTCGCTGGCGCCCGTCTCGAGCGCCGACGTGGGCTCATCGAGCAGCAGCACCTGGGGCTTGGCGACGAGGGCCTTGGCGATCTCGACGAGCTGACGCTCGGCCAGGCTGAGTGAGCCGACGAGCGACGAGGGCGGATGTGTCACGCCCAGGGACTCGAGGACCGGTCGCGCCGCCTCGAGCATGCGCCGGCGGTCGACGATAGGCCCGCGCCGTGGTTCGCGCATGGGGAAGAGGTTGGAGAGGATGTCCAGGTGCGGGAAGAGGCTCAACTCCTGGGCCACCACGGCGACGCCATGGCGAGCGGCGTCGGCCGTGCTGCTGAAGCGCACCTCCTGCCCACCGAGGCGCAGGGTGCCCGCTTCGGGGCGCACGGCACCGGTCATGACCTTGACCAATGTCGACTTGCCGGCCCCGTTCTCACCGAGCAGCGCATGCACGCTGCCGGGTCGCACGGTGAAGCTGGCGTCGTCGAGGGCGACGACGCCCCCGTACGTCTTGCGGACTCCCTGCGCCTCGAGAGCGGTCACGCTAGGGCCAGGGGACCAGGTGCTCGTCGGGGTTGGCGATCTGCTCATCCCCGAGGGGGGCCATGCCTGCCGTCACCGACTCCGGGCTCTCCTGACGGGCGATGATGTCGTCCACGTTGTCCGCCGAGACGAGCAGTCCGCCCACGTTCCAGAGGCCCTGCGGCAGCGGCTCACCGGACTTGGCGCTCTCAGCCAGCAGCTTGGTGGCGATGTAGCCGGAGAGCCAGTGCTCCGGCGACATGACGTAGTCGACGGATCCTTCCTTGACGGCCTGCAGGTTGCCGGCCTCAAGGTCGAAGCCTCCGGACGGCAGGTCGAAGCTGGCTCGCTTGGCCAGCAGGCCCCAGGCCGTGGCGTCCTGGGCGCTGGGCGCCATGACGGCGACCGCGTCAGGGTTGTTCTTGAGGAGACCATCCCAGGCGGCATAGACCTCGGCCTGCGTGGCGGTCGTGCCCATCGTCGAGATGGGGCCCACGATCTCGAGGTCCGGCCGCAGCTCGGTGACCTTGTCGACCATGCCCTGGGCGCGCATGTCCAGCGGCGGCACGCCGACGCCGGTGCTGCCGATGATGACCGAGCCCGTGGCATCGGCCGGCACGAGTGCCATGACCTGTTCGGCGAGCTGCATGCCGAGCGCGTGGTTGTCGTTGGTGACGAAGAGGCCGACGCCGGCGTCCGCCGGTGGCGGGGCGTCGATGGCGACGACGGGGATGCCCGCGTCGGTGGCGTCCTTGACGGGACGGAAGAGCGGGTCGGCGGCCAGGCTCTGCAGCACGATGCCGTCCGTCTGGGTCTGGGCGATAGGCACGAAGAGGGCGGCCTGCTTGCTCGGGTCACCCGTGTCAGGTGCGGCGATCTTGACTTCCACGCCTGGGTCCAGCTCGCCGACTGCCTGGCCCCCGTTGGCCATCTGCACGAAGGCGTCAGTCTTGGTCTCCCAGTACACGAACCCGAGCTTGACGGGGTCCTCGTCCTGGGCAACGGCCGCGATGCCGCCGATGGCGGTCAGGGCCACGCTCGCGACCGCCACACCGAACACGCGACGCATGCGCGTGCCGTGGCGGCCCGTGGGCTCGATCCTTGGGTGCATCTCCTTGTCCTCCTTGTCCCTGTTGGGGGAACGATATGGCTGGTCCGGTCCTGCTTCGGCCGGTCCGGCAGTTGGGTCGGGCACCGCGTCAGCCCTGCCTTGTCAGCCCTGCTGCGCAGCGCGACGGCGCTGGCGCTGGACGAGACCGTCGATCGACACAGCGCCGAGGATGACGGCGCCGGTGGCGAACTGGCTCCAGGCGGCTGGGATCTGGAAGTAGACGAGGCCCACGCTGACGGCGGTGAGCAGGATGGCCCCCATCACCGCGCCGAAGACCGTGGCTTTGCCGCCCGCCAGGGGCGTGCCGCCGATGACCGCGCCGGCCACGGCATAGAGCTCGATGCCGCCGCCACTCTGCGGGTCGCCGCTCGTGAAGAAGGCCACGCCGACCACGCCGGCGATGCCGGCCATGAGCGCCGCGAGCATGAAGCCCATCGTCTTGGTGCGTCGGATGGGGATGCCCGAGAACTCGGCCGCATCCGGGTTGGAGCCGATCTCCCGCACGCGGAAGCCGAAGGGCGTGTTGCGCATGACGATGGTGAGCACGACCACGATGACCGCCAGCAGCAGGACCGAGACGGGGATGCCAAGGACCTTGCCGCCGCCCAGGATCTCGAAGAAGGGGTCGGACAGCGGCAGGCCGGTCACCTGGGTGCCGCTGGAGAGCGCCAATGCCAGGCCGCGCAGCATCCAGCCCATGGCCAGCGTTCCGATGAGCGACGGGATGCCGATGACCTGGCTGGTGAAGGCGTTGGCGACGCCCACGGCGGTGGCCACGACGAGCGTGATGGCCACCGCGATCCAGGGGTTGAAGCCCTCGCGCATGAGCACGGCCACGACGATGCCGGTGAGGATGAAGTTGCCGCCGACGGAGAGGTCGATCTCGTTCTGGGGGATGAGGAAGACGATGCCAGCCGCGATGATGGCGGCGTAGACGGAGGACTGGACCACGTTGATGAGCTGGCCCGGCGCCAGGAAGTTGGGGTGCGCGATGCCGATGACCGCGACCACGACGATGAGGGCCAGGACGGCGCTCGACCAGTCGGCCATGGCCACGCGTCGGATCGACCAGCCGCTGGCCGGGGACACCCGTGACTCGGTCGCGGCCGAGCCGGTGGACTCAGGGCTCAAGTCGTCACGCTCCTCCATCACCTTGGCCGGATCGAGGCACCCTATGGGTGTGGGGATGACCGCGTCAACGGTACAGTCCACTCAGTGGACGATGATGGCGGTGCAGGCGAACCGCTCCCCCGCACCGGCTGGGCCCTGGATGGGCGGCAGCCCTCTCAGCGCTCGAGGGCCGCGAGCTGGCGGCTGATGCCGCGGGCCACGGCCTTGATGGGTGGCGCAAGACGGGCCACGTCGGCCCGGGAGGCCTCCACGATGAGCGAGATGGCGCCCAGGACGGTGTCGTCGACATCCAGGATGGGCACCCCCACGGAGGCGGAGTTGAGGCCCATCTCCATGCGCGTGATGGAGTAGCCACGCTCGCGCGTCTCGGCCAGCTCGCGGCGGAGGATCTCCGGATCCGTGATCGTGTAGGGCGTCATCGGCGCCAGGCCGCGCGCCATGACGGCCTCCTGGAGCTCCGGCGGCGAGAAGGCCAGGATGGCCTTGCCGACGCCCGTCGAATGGAGCGGGAGCCGGCCCCCCACCCGGGAGGTGATGCGCACCGACGTGCGGCCGCGGACGCGCTCGACCACAAGGGCATCGAAGCCATCCGGCACGGCCAGCTGGACGTTCTCGTGCGTGGCCTCGTAGAGATCCTGCATGAAGGGCAGGGCCACGTACCGGAAGGTGCGTGTGTGGGCAGAGAGCGTGCCGATTTCCCACAGCCAGGGGCCCACGCGGTAGGTCTTGTGCTCCGTCAACTCCAGCGCGCCGTGCTGGCAGAGCTGCGTGGCCAGGCGGTGGACGGTCGTCAAGGGCAGGCCCGTGCGCCGCGCCAGCTGTGCCCGCGTAAGGTCCACCTGGGCCTCCCGGAGGGCGTCGAGGATGGCAAAGGCCTTGTCCAGGACCGACCGACCCGCCTCGCTGTTGCGACCGCTCAAGCCCAGGACTCCCGGCGTGCTGATGTCGCGGGCATGGTAGCCCGTCCGGCACGCGACCGTCCGACCAGTGGACTCCGGCGTTGCCCGGCGCGCGTCGAGAGGGCTAGGCTCGGCGACATCCACACCACCCAGCCACAGCCTGGAGATACCCCATGAAACGATCGAACCCATACTTGGGACCAGCCCACGGTAGGGCGGCCACGCGAGCTCTTCTCGGTCTGGCCATGACGGCCGTGATGGCGGCGAGCGCCGCCGCTCCGGCCGCGGCCCAGGGCGACGCGGCGGTGCCCTCGGGCGACCCGGGCGCTCCGCCTGCCGGTACCTCCGTCGGCCCCGCGCCGACCTGGTCGAACGTCCTCTACGCGGAAACGTCGCCCTCGCAGGTCCTCGACCTGTGGATCCCGGAAACGGGCGAGGCGCCCTACCCGCTCGTCGTCTTCGTGCACGGCGGCGCCTTCATGATGGGCGACAAGTCCATGGACATCGCCCACGTCGCGGACGTGCTGGATGCCGGATATGCGGCCGCCGGCGTGAACTACCGTCTCTCCGGCGAGGCCCTCTTCCCGGCTGCGGTGCAGGACGTCAAGGCCGCGGTCCGCTTCCTGCGCGCCAACGCAGACGAGTACGGCCTCGACCCCGAGTCCTTCGCTGCCTGGGGCGCCTCGGCGGGCGGCAACCTGGTCTCCATGATCGGGACGACGGGCGACCAGCAGACCATCCTTGACGACCCGTCGCTGGGCAACCCGGACGTCTCCAGCGCCGTGAAGGCCGTCGTGGCGTGGTTCCCGCCCGTGGATTTCCTGCAGATGGCCGGCCAGTTCCAGGAGGCCTACCCGGATGCCTGCGAGGGTGAGCCGCCCTCCGCCGATTCACCTGAGTCGCCGGAGTCGAAGTACCTGGGCTCTCCCGTCCAGGAGGTCCCTGATCTGGCCGCCGCCGCCAACCCCATCACCTACATCGCGAGCGCCACGAAGCTGCCGGTCTTCGCCATCGCGGCCGGCGACTCCGACTGCCTGGTCCCACACCAGCAGTCGATGCTGCTCAACGAGGCGCTCCAGGCGGCGGGGGCGCCCTCGACGTTGACGATCGTCCCGGGGGCCGGGCATGGCGACCCGCTCATCGCCGAGACCGTGACCGAGGGCGTCCTCGCCACGCTCGCGGAGGTCTTCGGCCGCTAGTCGAACCGACGACCGGTTCGCGCCGACCGCCACGCCGGCGCGAGTCGGCCGTAGGCTTGCCGCCGATGTCCCAGTCAGCGCCAGCATCGCCTCCGGCTGTCGTGAGCCCCGCTCACGACAGCGTGGGCGATGCCATGGGCCAGCGCGAGTTCATCGTGCTGATCTCGATGCTCATGGCCCTCACGGCGCTGGCCATCGATCTCATGCTGCCGGCCTTCGGGGCGATGCGGGTGTCCTTCGAGCTGGCCACGGACTCCAGCGCCGTCGCTCCCGTGGTGACCGTCTTCCTGCTCGGGCTGGGGATCGGCCAACCGCTCTGGGGTCCCCTGTCCGATGCCTTCGGTCGGAAGCGCATCCTGTGGATCGGCCTCGCCGTCTACGGCGTGGGTGCCGCCGGCGCTGCGCTGGCGCCGTCGCTCGCCCTCCTGCTGGCCTGGCGCATCGTGGGCGGGTTTGGGGCGGGTGCGGTGCGCGTCGTGGCCCTGGGCACGGTCCGCGACCGCAGCCGGGGCGAGGCCATGGCCAGGATCATGTCCTACGTGATGGCCGTCTTCATCCTCGTGCCGGTCATCGCTCCGGCCCTGG
>JBFYUV010000109.1:0-4520 GCA_041299865.1 Chloroflexota bacterium | reverse complement strand
GGTCCATGGCGCGGACGGTAGCACGCACGTCTGCGGGCGTCGGCTGCCGTGATCGGGCGGCTGAGCGCCCTCGGGCGTCAGGGCGCCGGGGGTTCGCCAGCCTGCCAGTCGGTGACGGTCTCCCAGGCGATCCGCTGCAGGAAGTCGGCGTCCTCCTGGCGGATCGGGAAGGTGTCGAGTCCCTGAGGGCTGCGGTCGAAGAGCGTCGCGTAGATGACTGCCGCGGCCAGGTACACGCCCACCCAGGTGGCGTGGACCTCGTCGGCACCGATGAGGGCGAGGTCCGGCCGCTCAGCCTGTGCGCGCGCCATGGCCACGCCCACGGGCGCGATGCGGGCTCCCAGCTCCGCTTCCACCTGGCGGTGGGCAGCGACGAAGTCGTCGAGGTCGGCCCAGTCGTATCGTCCTTGCGGCCAGGTCATGTAGAAGACGGTGCGTGCGCCCGACTGCCTGACGATCTCGTCGAAGCGCCTGCCGTATTCCAGGAAGGGCTCCGCCGTCCGGGTGGGGCTCGCGGGCAGGTACTCCTGGAGCACGACGACATCCCAGTCGCCCTCGCGGATGCGTTCCGGGGCGCCGTTCTGGTAGTGGTATTCCAGCGTCACGCCGCTGGCCGTCAGGCGCTCGGCCTCGTATGTCCGGGGCGAGTCCTCCGAGGCGACCAGGTTGCCCACCAGCCAGTCCATGCCGCCGTAGCGGTGCGTGTGGCTGTTGCCGATGAAGAGGATCCGCTCGGGGAGGAGATCGGCTGGGGCGCTGGGCTGAGGCGAAGCTGCGGCGCTGGGCTGAGAAGCTGCGGCGCTGGGCTGGGCCGACGGGTCGTCCGTCGCGAGGGCCCCCGTGGAGCCTAGCCATAGGGCGACCATCAGGACCGGGAGCAGGTAGGTCCGGGCGAGCCTCACGAGCGAGGATGGTGCCACGCCGTGACGCGATCCGGGCGGCGATCCCTGCCATCGAGGCGCCGAGGCGTGCCATCACCTGCACACCTGGGCGGCCCAGACAGGGACCCGCTGCGGGGTGGGCAGTCGAACCGCGGCCCTGGGATGCGACCGCATCGGCTGGGCGCCGTCACTTCGTCACCTTGCGCCAGGCATTGACGGCTGCCCAGTAGGCCTGGTCGTAGTCGATGTACGTCACGCGAGCCGATTCCGCCAGCATCGTGGCCATCGAGGACCTGACCAGATAGTCGCCTTGGGCCTCGACCCGGCGCGCCATGGCGGCAGGGACGGCCGCCACCGCTCGGTCGTAGCTGCGCTGGAACAGGCTGGTCTCCTGGTGCAGTTGCTGGGCGTCGAGGACCAGGCTGCCGTGGGTCGCGATGTCGTGCTGGACGATGGCTTCGACCTCCTCCAACCAGTCCGCTGCGGCCTGGTAGGCAGCAGCGGACTTCTCCTGGGCGGCCGCAGCGGCGTCGAGCGTGGCCTGCAGGGACTGGGCTGCGCCGAGCCCGGCATCGGCGAGTGCTGCCCTGGCTGCCTCATGCGTCGCGACCGCGGCTTGCCATCGTGTCCGAGCGGCGTCTGCGGCCGTCGCCGCGTCGGCAGCGGCAGCCTGCGCACGGGAGAGGATCACGCTCGCCTCGGCCACCTGGCTGTCCGCGCTGGCGGCTGCCCGCTGCGCTTCCTCCAGTCGCCATTCGTAGAGGCGAACGTCCTGTCGGGCGGCCACGAGGGCATCGTGCGCCAGCTCGAGCGCGCGCCCGGCGACGTCACGTGCCTGGTGCGCCTCGCCTGCCGCCGCCTCGTACCGCTCGTACTGCTGCTTGAGGCTGGCGGCGAGGTGTGAGAGGTAGGCGGCGGTCTCCTTCGCCGGGGTCGTGCTGAGCATGCTCATGCCCGCCTGGAACAGGTTCGGGTAGCCCTCGTACTGGACCAGCAGGCCGGCCGACGTGTCCGCGGCCATGGTGGCCTGCCCGACCGCGGCGATCGCGCCAACGGTCGCCTGGATCGACGCCGCAGTGGTGGCGCCCAGCCCCAGCAGACCGGTGTCAGCGAGCGCCCCTTCGAGCGCTCCGAGGCCATCGCCTCCGGGCCCTGGGATGCCCGGCGGGCCCTCGGCGCCGGTGGCGTCGCCCTCGCCTTCGGACTCCGCGACGGGATCCGGCCCGCTGCCGATGGGGATGACGCGGATCGCCATCACGCTGCCGTCGTACTTCCCGCCGCCGGCTTCGGATTCCCAGGTGACCGTCATGAAGCGGCCGTCGGGGCTCAGGTCGATCGATCCGCCTCCGCGGTCCTCCTTGTCCGCCTTGCTATAGGACGGGCCGTGCCAGAACCTGAAGGTGGCGCGTTGGCCGCGGACCGTGCCGCGAATGACCACGCCCTCGGGCGATCGGCCACGCAGCGACGCGCCGTCCTGGACAAGGTCGATGGATCCGAGGTCTGCTGCGGCCCAGTGCCCGCTGAGGTCCACATGCGTGTCTGCGGGATCGGGTGAAGGAGCCGTGCTGCCACCCGCAAGGACCGGCTGCCAGACTCCCACGATCACCCCGAGCAGCAGGGCGATGAGCGGGCCGGGCGACGACCGTGGTCTAGGCATCCTCGTATCCCCCCAAGCGTCTGGCCGGGCTAGCTCGGTGCGGGCCGCGACGGCCCGCACCGAGCCTTCAGCGGCGCTCCGCCCGATGCTACGATAGGTGGCCAAGCGGGAGTAACTCAGTCGGTAGAGTGTCTGCTTCCCAAGCAGAATGTCGCGGGTTCGAGTCCCGTCTCCCGCTCCACGTTCCTCCAGTGCGCGGGATCCTCCGTGAGTTCCGCTTCGACACCCTGCGCAGGACGCCCGACAGTGTGCCGGTAGCCGCGTGACCATCGGTGCTGCGGCGTCCGCTCGCGGTGTGCTGGACGAAGGTCAGACGCGGCAGTGGACCGGCATGACGACTGTTCAGGAGCCCTCTCCGAGGCGCGTCGGGGGGCCGTGTCGGGCGGCGCCAGGTGGTACCATTCTGCCCGCACCCACCGCCGTCCCCAGACGGCCCGGGTGCCAGAGGAACCTGCCGTGCCAGGCGGATGCGCGGGTGCCCCAGCGCCCGCTGCGACCTTGTCTGCCCCATGCCTTCGAGGACGGATTCCGCCGAACCGGATGGTCCGTGGAGGTATCACCATGTCACGAGCGCTGCCGTTGGCGCTGTTGTTCGCGATGGCGCTGGCATTGTTGCCTGCCGCCACGAGGGCTGATGGAGTCGAGTCAAGCAAGATCGCCAGTACCGAGCAGGACGTCCTCGAAGGACTGAATCGGTTCCGGCGGGCACGCGGACTGGCGCCGCTGCGGATGGCCCCCGCGGTCCGTGCGGTTGCGGGCCATCGATCGCGTTCCATGGAGCGCCTCGGCTACTTCGGCCACGTCGCGCCCGGCGGTCAGGATGCCGGCGACCTGCTGGGTTCCTCCAGCGTCCGCTATCGCCGTTGGGGCGAGGTCATCGGCAAGACGCGGCACCAAGCTCTCGGCCGCGGTGGCAGGCGGATCATCGACTGGTGGAAGAGCTCTCCCGCCCATCGCCAGCTCGTCCTGAGCCGGCGCTTCAGCGATGCCGGTGTCGGCATCGCCAAGGACGGAGGCCGGACGCTCTGGACGGTCGTCTTCGTCGACTAGTGGCATGAAGGGGTCAAGGGAGTCCCAAACAGAATGTCGCGGGTTCGAGTCCCGTCTCGCGCTCTCCAGCAGCCGCGAGGGTTCGCGGCGGCACAGCGCGAGCTGGCGACGCATACTGGAGCGACGACGTCGAGGCATTGTGGGGGAGGCTGGCGATGAAGCGTCTCAAGCTCGTACTTGTGGTCACCTGTTCCCTGGCCATGCTCGTGACACAGGTGGTCGCGGCCCAGGACGCAACCCCCGATAGCACCGCTGGTGGTCCAGGTAGTGCGATCAAGATGCCTGCCAACGACCTTGCCGTGAGAGTGGCTGCCACCCGGTTCGACAAGGTGCTCCTGGCAGCTGAGGCCGCGGCGACGGGTCGGAGCAGGCCGGGGGCCATCTTCGTGACCGCACCGTTCCGCTGCACCGCCATCCTCGGCGCTCAGACAAGTGCCGAGAAGCTGGCCGCCCTGTACCGCGAGCCCTGGGAGCGTGACCTGGCGCCTGTGCAAGCGCAGTATGCCGAGCTGCTGGCGATGGCCACCAACCGCGACGTGGCCGGCATCGCCCTTGACTTCGCCGAGCGGATGGAGCGGCTCGAGCAGGCGTACGCGGTCGGCCCGTCCGACCAGGTCCGCGAAGCCATCGAGTTCTACGACCAGGACCACCATTGGCATCCGGTCTATCCGATCATGGAGCTCGTCGTTCCGCTCCTGACGGTCCCCGGCATGGGTGAGGACGGCGAGGCTGGGGTCGACCCGCGCAACCTCGAGGCCCTTCGAACCTGGGGCCAGCACATCGCCGCCGACCTCGTATCGCAGTTCCTCGAGGACAGGCGATATAGCCTCATCGGGCCCATCGTCCGACTGGGCCAGCGCGGTGGAGATACTGTCGGCACGACCCTGGAGATCACGAACGCTCTCTCCGAGGCCCTTCGCTTCCGGGTCAGG
>JBFYUV010000108.1:0-5121 GCA_041299865.1 Chloroflexota bacterium | reverse complement strand
GTTGAAGAAGCGGTCGTTGACGAGGCCCGTGAAGATGCCCAGGCCGATCGTAAGCAGCAGGATGAGCACCCACTGGTTGGCGGCCACGAACGAGAGGACCGTGCTGCGGCGCGTTCGCTGGCTCGCGGAGCCCTTCGCAGCAGGGCCGCTGGTAGGGGCAGGTTCACTCGCCTGTGACACCCAGGAACTCCTTCATCAGACTCTGCTCGGTGGCTTCGGTGGCTGCGACCGTCGAGATGATCCGGCCGTGACGCATGATGGCGATGCGGTCGCTGATCGAGAGCAGCTCGGGCAGGTCCGACGAGACGATGACGACCGCCCGCCCGGCCTTGAGCAGCCCTGCGATGAAGCCGTAGATATCGTGCTTGGCGCCGATGTCGACGCCCTTGGTGGGCTCGTCGAACATGTAGACCTGCGCATCGACCGCCAACCAGCGACCGATGAGGACCTTCTGCTGGTTGCCGCCCGAGAGGCGCTTGACCTCCTGCTCGATGCTCGGGGTCACGATGCCGAGGCGGTCCACGATGCCATTCGCCAGACTCCGCTCGCCGCGCACGACAGCGCCCCGCAGCTCGTTCCAGGCCGTAGCCAGGTTCTCGCGCACGGTCCGGTCCGGGAACAGGCCGGAACGGGCGCGATCCTCGGTCACCAGGGAGAGGCCGGCGGCGACCGCCTCGCGGGGACTCCGCGGTCGTGAGGCGCGACCGTCGATGTGGATGGTCCCGCTGAGCGGCTTCCTGACGCCAAACAGGAGTTCGAGCAGCTCTGTCCGTCCGGCACCCACGAGGCCTCCGATGCCCAGCACCTCGCCCCGGCGCACCTCGAACGTGACCGGCTCAGGGACGCCAGGCCCGGAGTAGTCCTCCACTCGCATGAGGACCTCGCCGATGGGCACGGACTCCTTGACGAAGAAGGCGGAGGCGTCCCGTCCGACCATGAGGTGGACAAGCCCTTCTGCGGTGGCCCCCGCAGCGGGCAGGGTGGCCACATGCTGGCCGTCCTTGAGGACTGTGATGCGGTCGGCGACACGCAGCACCTCCTCGAGGTAGTGGGAGATGTAGATGATGCCGATGCCCCGCTCGGCAAGCCGGCGGACGAGCGACAGGAGGTGCTCGGTCTCGGCCAGTCCGAGCGACGAGGTCGGCTCGTCGAGGATGAGGACATCGGGCGAGAAGCGCAGGGCGCGGACGATCATCGTCAGCTGCCGCTGGGCAGGGGAGAGCCGGGCCCCGAGCTCGTCGGGGTCGAGGCCCACGCCCAGGTCATCGATGATGGCCCGCGTGATGCGGCGCTGCCGGCTCGCGTCCACGAAGTCGACGGCCCGCACCGGTTCCTGTCCCAGGAAGACGTTGTCAGCCACCGTCAGGCTGGTGACGATGTCCGATTCCTGGTAGATGGTGCTGATGCCCAACTCCAGCGCCGAGCGTGGCGTGAGATGGCGGTGTGCCTGCCCGTTCAGGATGATGGCACCCCGTTCCGGCTGCACCACGCCGGCCAGGATCTTCATGAGCGTGGACTTGCCCGCCCCGTTCTCGCCGATGAGGCAGTGCACCTCGCCCGCCGACAGGTCGAAGCTGACGTCCACCAGGGCGCGCGTGCCCGGGTACGTCTTTGAGATGTGCTCGAGCGAAAGGACCGGACCGGACGACCCAGTCGCCTGGGCCGCCGATCCGGTCTCCTGGGCTTGCACGTTCACGGGCAAGCCTTGGTCAATCTACTCGCGGCCGACCAGCAGGTCCGGCAGGTACTTCTCTGTGACCTCCCAGTAGAGCTCGGAGGGCTCCCAGGGCACGACGAGGGTGGGATCCGCCACAGTCTCCGGCGTGACCGGGATGACCGGCAGCATGATCTGTTCGTTCATCTCGTCGGTGCAGCCGCTGACGTGATTGTTGAGGGCGTGGTAGGCCACGAAGCCCTCCCAGCCGGGGGAGCTGCTGATGGTGTACTTCAGCGAGCCTTCCTCGAGCAGCGGGATGCCGGCCGGCGAGCCGTTCTGGGCGAAGACCTTGATGGGGTTGTCCAGGTAGCCATCGTTGCGCAGCATGCGGATGACGGCCGTGGACATGTCCTCATCCATGACGAAGAGCAGGCCGAACTCCTCGCCGGAGTTGATGAGGTCCTGCGCCAGGGTGACGGCCGTGTCCGGGCTGTACTTGGTCTCCTCGATGGTGACCAGCTCGTTGACGCCCAGCTCCTCGGCCCGCTCGGTCATGCCCTGGTTGATCTTCTGGCTGGGCGGTGAGTCGAAGAAGCCGGTCAGGATGACGAAGCGCTCACCCGGATAGGTCTCGGCCATCCAGTCGGCATACGCCGTGCCCATGCCGTACCAGTCGAAGTCGATGGACGCCACGTGGTTCTGGCCGTTGGCGATGACCGTGCCCACGCTGTCGGTGAGGACCACCGGGATGCCGGCCTCCTCGCCACGCTTGGCGGCGAGGGTCGCGCCAGCCTCCGTGGAGGAGAACATGCTGATGCCATCGACGCCCTGGTTGACCAGCGACTCGATGTTCGCGATCTCCTTCTCGGGGTCGTACTCGGTGTTCAGGACGACGACCTCGTTGCCGTCCGCCTCGGCGGCGTAGACGAAGCCATCGACGTCGCGCTGGTACCACGTGTCCGGCCCTGGGCTGATGTAGCCATAGGTCTTGCCGCCGGCCGCGGGGTCGCAGGCCGCATCGTCCTGCGCGGCGACCGGGACTGCGCCGGAGGCGAGCATGGACCCGACCATGACCGCGCCACTGACAAGGGCTACGCGCATCCTGGCACGCGCCCGCGAATCACCCACCATCGGATCCTCCTAGTGTCATGCCTATGCATAGACAACATCGACGTCAGGACATCCGGACGTCTCCTGATGATGGTGGCATATCCGTCAAGCAGATGGGCACCCGTTCGTGCGCTGTGGGGGTCACGCTCGTGAGAGGCGCCCCGTCACTCCGCGCCGAACAGGCGCGAGAGGAAGCTGCCGCTCTTCTGGGTCGCCGTGGCTTCCGCAGGGGCGGTCCTCGCGTGACCCTGGCAGCGTTCGGCGTTCGGGACGCCCCGGAGCGCCTGCTCCACGTGTTTGCCGCAGCCGTTCACGGTCGGCTTGCCACACGAGCGGCAGGTGGTTCGTGCACACATCGGATCGGTATCCCCTTCGTTCGGTGTCGGGCGCTCAGGCGAGCGCCAGGAGGAGCTTCTGCAGGCGCGCCGAGACATCCTCGGCATCAGTCCGTTCCTCGACGAGGCATTGCTTGAGGCTCGCGAAGACGAGGGTGAACGCGACGCTGTTGACCGCCTTGCTCACCGCCGCCAGCTGACCGACGACCTCCTCGCAGTCGCGGCCCTCGTCGATCATCCGGGCGACCGCCCCGAGCTGACCGTTGGCACGGTTCAGACGCGCGATGATGGCACGCTGGTCGGCCGCAGCCGGAAGGGTCTTCACCGTCACTCCTGCCTCCCTCTCGCCTCCCTCTCGCCTCCCTCTCGCCTCGCGGAGCCGAGCACCTGGCAATCGTAGCACATACCCCCGGGGGTATGCAGCCAGAGCCCATGGATGCGGCGACGCTCGCCATCGTCGCTGACGACCCCTCCGCCAGAAACAGCAGCCGGCGGGTGGGACTTCCTCGATGGGTCGACGGTCCGGGTCGTCAGTCGAGCGTCGACAGCAGGAACAGGACGAGGGCGCCGGCCCCGACCACGATGCACGCCGTGAGCACCAAGTGCGCCAGCAGGGCTGGCCGATAGGTGTGCGTGTCGATCTCTCGCTCGGTGCGCATGAAGCGGTAGGCGCCCACGACCGACACGGCAGCGCCGAGGAGGACCATGGCGATCCCGAGGACGGACCCGGTAAGGGTCGTTCCGCCGCCCTCGAGCGCGAAGCGGTCCACCAGGAAGCCGATGGCGATGACGCCCAGGGCCGTTCGTTGCCAGGCCAGCAGCGTGCGCTCGTTGGCAAGGTGGTCACGCACCGCGGCCTCGGGCATGTCGCGCCGGTCGGTCGCCTGTTTGGCATCGTCTTGACCGCTCATCCTGTCCATCCTGCCATGTCGATCCGTGCGCAGGGAGTGGTGGGCGGTGAGGGACTCGAACCCCCGACATCCTCGGTGTAAGCGAGGCGCTCTAGCCGACTGAGCTAACCGCCCACGGTCACGGGATGGTACCGCGGCAACGCCCCCGCCTGGCTGACGCACCGGTGCGGGCCGGCGCACGACGACACGCGAGGAGACAGGAGAGATGGTGCCCAGGCCGGGACTTGAACCCGGATGAGTCGCCTCATACGCCCCTCAAACGTACGCGTATACCAATTCCGCCACCTGGGCAGGTGCGAGGATGCGATCGGAGAGTGGTACCGCGGGAGGGACTTGAACCCACACGACCGTAATGGCCACTAGGTCCTGAACCTAGCGCGTCTGCCTATTCCGCCACCGCGGCACGTACCGATCGCAACGCTCGTCGAGCGAAGCCGCATGGTACCACGAAGGCCGACCCGACCGGCCGGCCTGCACGTCGCAGGGCTGCTCGGAGCGAGCCCTATAGCGAGGCGATGTAGACGAGCATGCTGACGGCGACGAAGACGACCGCCAGCACGATGGTCATCTGGTAGAGCCGCGCCTCCACCCCGCGCCGGCTCCGGTACGTGGAGGCGTCGCCCCCGCCGAAGGTGGCGCCCAGGCCCGAGCCGCGCGACTGCATGAGGACGGCCGTGATGAGGCCGCCCGAGGAGATGACCAGGGCGAAGAAGAGGATGGTTTCAGCCACGGTGTTGGAGTCGACTCCTGTCCTTGGGATGCTCGGCCGAAGGATAGCACGGCAAGCGCGCCGGACGGCCCGCTGCCGAGGCTGTCAGCGTCCGCGGTCGTCGCCGCGTGGCGGCCTGTCAGGGTGAGGCCCCGGCGGTCAGCCCTTCAGCAGCGAGTGGCCACTCATGCCCGCCGCCGGCGTGACGCCGGCCAGCTCCATGAGCGTCGGGGTGACGTCTGCCAGCACACCGTCGGACAGCGTCCGGCCTCTGGCGGGCGAGCCCATGAGCAGGAGCGGCACCGCGCTCAGCGAGTGCTTCGTGACCGGCTGACCCTTGGCGTCCTTCATGACATCGGCGTTGCCGTGGTCCGCTGTCACGGCCAGCAGGGCGCCGAT
>JBFYUV010000107.1:0-3698 GCA_041299865.1 Chloroflexota bacterium | reverse complement strand
GCTGACGATCTCGCGGGGGCTGATGCCATCCTCGTCCCCGGCGTCGGCGCCAGCCAGCCGGCCATGGATCGCCTGCGCCGCCAGGGACTCGTCGATCCCATCATCGAGCGTGTCCGTGGTGGCACCTGGTACCTCGGCATCTGCCTGGGCCTGCAGCTGCTCTTCGAGCGCTCTCACGAGGACGGGGCCGTCATGCTGGGCCTCCTGCGGGGCGACGTGGAGCGCATCGCGGACGCTCCCAGCCTGCCCCACATCGGCTGGAACCGGCTCGAGCGGTGCCGGCCGCACCCGGTCCTGGAGGGGTTGCCCGACGAGGCGCCCGCCTACTTCGTGCACAGCTACGTGCCCGTGCCGGCGGACCCCTCCGTGGTGGTGGCCGAGACCGAGCACGGCAGCCGCTTCGCCAGCCTGGTGGCCAGCGACCACATCGTGGGCTTCCAGTTCCACCCCGAGCGCTCCGGGGACGACGGCCTGCGCATGCTCGCCAACACGCTGGCCCTCGTGGGCGGCAGGATGCTCGATCCGCTCCGGGCCGGGCAGGCCCGCGGGGCAGCCTGATGCTGCTGCGTCGCGTCATCCCCTGCCTGGACGTCAAGGACGGCCGCGTCGTCAAGGGTGTCCGCTTCGTCGACCTCAGCGATGAGGGCGATCCTCCGGAGCTGGCCGCGCGCTACGCGGCAGCAGGCGCCGATGAGATCTGCTTCCTGGACATCTCGGCCGCGCCGGAGGGCCGCGGCACCCTGCTCGACGTCGTGGAGCGCACCGCCAGCCGAGTCTTCGTGCCCCTCACCGTCGGCGGCGGCGTGCGCAGCGCGCGCGAGATGCGCGATGTGCTGCGCGCCGGAGCGGACAAGGTGGCCGTCAACACGGCTGCGGTGCGCGATCCGGCGCTCATCGCCACCTGCGCTCGGCGCTTCGGCAGCCAGTGCGTCGTCATCAGCGTCGACGTGCGGGCGCGGCCGGGATCGCCAGGCAGCTGGGAGGTCGTCGTGGAGGGCGGGCGCACGCCCACCGACCTGGACGGCCTGGCCTGGATCGAGCGCGCCGTGGAGCTTGGCGCCGGCGAGGTGCTGCTGACCTCCATCGATCGCGATGGCACGCGCCAGGGCTTCGACATCGACCTGTTGCGCGCCGTCACCGCGCGCCTGCACGTGCCCGTCATCGCCTCCGGCGGCGCCGGGTCGCCGGCTGACATGGCGGCTGCCGTGACAGAGGGCCATGCCGATGCCGTCCTGGCGGCCTCCATCTTCCACCGTGACATCCATTCCATCGCCGCCGTCAAGGCCGAGATGGCCGCCGCCGGCGTGCCCGTTCGCATCACGGAGGCGACCGCCTGATGACTGCCCCGACTGCGCGCCCGGTCGACCCTTCAGCCATCCGCTACGGGCCCGATGGGCTCGTGGCGGCCGTCGTCCAGGACGCCGACGACGGGCGCGTGCTGATGGTCGCCTGGCAGGACGCCGAGGCCGTCGAGGCCACCCTGCGGACCGGCGAGGCGCACTTCCACTCGCGGTCGCGTGGGCGGCTCTGGCGCAAGGGCGAGTCCAGCGGCCACACCCTGGCCGTCGTCTCGCAGGAGCTCGACTGCGACGCGGACGCCATCCTCATCCGGGCGCGTCCGGCCGGCCCGACGTGCCATACCGAGGCCCGCTCCTGTTTCGACCGTGCTCCGGCGGCCTCGACTGCCGGGACCGATGCTGCCGACGGGGTCACCCTGGCAGGGGATCCGAGCGGCGCCACGACCGGCAGCGCGCCCACGGCGCTCCAGGACTTCGCCTGGCTCGAGGAGCTGTGGGGCACCATCGCCGAACGCGCCCGGACGCGGCCGGAGGGCTCCTACACGAGCCGGCTGCTGGCGGGCGGCGTGGACGCCGTGGCGCGCAAGGTCGCCGAGGAGGCCACGGAGGTCGTCATGGCCGCCAAGGACGATGCCGTGGCGGAACGCTCAGGCACACCCCGCCCGCGGGCCGAGCTGGCCGGCGAGCTGGCGGACCTGCTCTATCACGTGCTCGTGCTCTGCGCCGAGCGCGGCCTCGAGCCGAGCGCCGTGATGGCCACGCTCAGGAGCCGCCACGCACGCTAGCGCCAGGGCGGGGCATCCTGCCCTGCTGGTGAGGGGCGCGCACTCCGGGCCTAGCCCGCCTCCTCAGCCGGAGCGCCGACCGACCACGCGCCGCTTCTTGCCCAGCGACACCCACCAGTAGCGCCCGGCGATGAGCACCGGTGGGGACGCGGTCGGATCGGCCAGGCGCTCGCCGTTCACCGAGAGGCCACCCTGGGTGATGAGCCGCCGAGCCTCGGCGCGCGATGCGCCGCCAGCCGCGACCGCCAGGTCCAGGACCGTCCAGGCGTCCGCCTCCGGCCCGAACTCGAAGCCACCCAGCGCCTGGTGCAGGGATGCCAGCACCTCCGGGTCGTCCACGACGGCGGCGAAGGCGGCCTCGGCGAGGGCCACCTGCCGCTGCGCCTCCTCGGCGCCGTGGATGCGGGCCGTGAGATCGAAGGCCAGGGCCTGCTGCGCGTGGCGCCCCTCAGGCCGTGCGGCCTGCTCGGCCGCGATAGCCTCGATGGTCGATGCTTCCAGCGTGGTCAGCCAGCGCAGGTGATCGAGGACGAGAGCATCGTCGTCGTTGATCCAGTACTGGTAGAAGTCGAAGGGGCTCGTGAGCGCGGCGTCAAGGAACACCGCGCCCTTCTCGGACTTGCCCATCTTCTGACCCGAACGCGTCAGCAGCAGGGGGCTGCAGAGCCCGAAGGCGGTGGGCTCTGCGGGGGCTGGGTCGCTGCTGTCGGCCGCGCTCTCCGCGCGACCCTCGACCCGCCGGATGAGCTCCAGGCCGGCCGTGATGTTGCCCCACTGGTCGGCTCCGCCCAGCTGCATGTCAACGCCCTCGTGACGGTGGAGATGGAGGAAGTCGGTCGCCTGCAGGGTCTGGTAGCTGAACTCGGTGAAGCTCATGCCTGCGGCCAGGCGCGCCTGGACGGAGTCCTTGGCCAGCATGTAGGGCACCGTGAAGTGCTTGCCGATGTCGCGCAGGAAGTCGATGACGGACATCGATGCCAGCCAGTCGCGGTTGTCCACCATGCGCGGCTGTGTCGGCCCCGGCGTGAAGTCGAGGAAGCGCTCGAGCTGACGGCGCAGGGCCGCCGAGTTGGCCTCGATGGTCGCCTCGTCGAGCAGGTTGCGCTCGCTGGACTTGCCGGAGGGGTCGCCGATCATGCCCGTCCCGCCCCCGATGACGATGACCGGACGCCCGCCGGCTCGCTGCAGGTGGGTCAGCAGGAAGACCTGCAGCAGGTGCCCGACGTGCAGCGACGTTGCGGAGGCGTCGAAGCCGATGTAGCCGCTGATGGGTCCCCTCGCGAGGCGCTCTTCCAGGCCCTCCGAGGCGAGGTGGATGAGACCGCGCCAGCGCAGCTCCTCGAGGAGGGCTGATGCGCTCATGAGGCCGTCCCGGGGCAGGGATAAGACTTCGTGTGCATGCCTTCATGCTAGCCACCACCGAGCGCGGCTGCCGTGGCGGCGCCACCATCTGCCGGACCGCGATCCGCGAAAGCGATGCTAGAGTCGCTGGCGCATGCCATCGACGCCTCGCGGCGGCGCCCGGCCACCGTACCCGCCGGCCCGCCCGCCACAACCGCTCCCTCCTCCCCCGCCACGCACGGCGCCGGGTGTGCCACCCGTGCCGCCGGCGGCG
>JBFYUV010000106.1:0-2710 GCA_041299865.1 Chloroflexota bacterium | reverse complement strand
CCGGTCGCCGAGGCGCAGGCGGTGGAGTCCAGGCCGCTGCACGGCGCCGGCGACGACCACAACGAGCTCAGCGCCGGTCGCATCGCCGGGCAGTCCGTCGGAGCCGAGGGTGCCGACCGTGGCCATCTCCCTGGGACCGTCGAACCCCACCGCCACCGGCTGATCGACGCCACTGCCCGAACCACCCGGTCCCGGGGCCACGAGGAGCACGAGTCCGAGGATCGCGAGCGCGGCGCCTCCCGCCGCCCCACCAAGGGCCGCCGCGATGAGCGCCACCCCCTGGCGTGGCGCCCCGGTCAGGCAGGATGTGGCAGGTGCGGCTTGGCGAAGGTCCGGCGGCGCTGCGCCAGCCGTGCTTGCTGAGAACGTCCGCCAGCGTGGCAGGGCCTCGTTCACTCGATCGCTCCTGGCGGCGGTGGGGAGGCGGGGCGCATGGATGCCGGCAGACCGGGCGGGCCGATCGGGCGGGGCCAGCTGCGGCCGACCGGGGTCAGCCGCTCTGCGACCCTACCGGGACACGCTTACGCGTCGCTCACGATCGACTTTGCTGCGACATTGCGCGCGGCATCGGCCGCCGGCAAGGGGCTCTCTCACGGAGCAGGGCACGGGCCGGCCAGGGCGATGGCCCGCTATCCCTGCCGGACCTCTGCCTCAGCTCCCGACGAGGGCCTCCAGGCGAGGCCGGACCTCGGTCGCCAGTCGGCGCATCGTCTCCTGGTCGTACGGGGAGGGGAAACCGCAGATGAGGTGCCGATAGCCGGCCTCGACGAACGGTGCCAGCTGCTCGTAGACCTCGTCCGGGTTGCCCGCGATGCAGCGGTTCGACTCCACGCTGGCGGAGCCGGGGCGGTCCTCATCGCGCACGGCGCCGCCGTTGCTGGCGAGCATCTCGACGTCGGCCGCCACGGCCGCCTCGCGCGAATCCCGGACGACGACGCGCTGCAGCTCGACGGTGCGCTCGATGTGGCTCTCATCGCGACCGACCGCCTGGCAGTGCTCGAGAAGGATGGCCTCCGAGCGCAGCACGTCCTCGATGGGATTGCCCAGGTTGTTCATGTCGGCGTACTCGGCCACGAGGCGCAGCGTGACCTTGGGACCGCTGCCACCGATGAGGATGGGGATGCGCCGCTGGATGGGCGGCGGGTCGTTGCGGACCTCCTGCACGGCGTAGCGGCCGTCGGGCGGCGAGCTGGGCTGTGCCCCTTTGAGCATGTCGCGGACGATGGGCAGCGCCTCGGCCAGCCAGCGCAGTCGTGTGCCCGGCCGGTCGCCGTACTCGAGGCCGAAGGCCGTGTGCTCCGGCTCCATCCAGGCGGCGCCGATGCCCAGCACGGCCCGTCCGCCGCTGATGTGGTCGATAGTGGTGATCATCTTGGCCAGCAGGGCTGGGTTGCGGAAGGTGTTGGCGCTCACGAGGTGGCCGATGGTGGCGCGCTTCGTCTGGGAGGCCACAGCGGCCATGGCCGTGTAGGCCTCGAGAGCCGGGCCCTCCCAGGTGCCCACGATGGGGTAGACGTGGTCCCAGGTGAAGAGGGAGTCGAAGCCGAGGTCCTCGGCCCGCAGCATGGCGTCCAGGAAGGCCGGCCAATCGGTGTACTGGTTCCAGAGGTTGGCGCCGAGCTTCAGCGGCGCGTCCATGTTCGGCATCGTCGTGCTCCTGTCTGCTGCCGCTCAGGAAGCCATGAGGGCCTGGAGGCGCGGCCGTACCTCGGTCGCCAGGCGCGTCATCGTCTCCTCGTCGTATGGGGACGGGAACCCGAAGATGAGATGGCGGTAGCCCCTCTCCAGGTAGGCCGCGCAGTGGGACACGACCTGGTCCACGGTGCCAACCGGCTGGTCGGTCCAGGGCCGAGCGTCGCCGTTGTGGGCAAAGACGTCCTCGAGCACGCGCCGGGCCTCGGCCTCCGAGTCGCGGACGACCGGCACGCCCATGCCCACGGTGCGCTCGACTTCAGCCTCGTCGCGCCCCACGGCCGTGCAGTGGGCCACCAGGTTCGCCTCCGGCTCGTCCAGGCTGGCCCCCCTGCCGCCCAGGTTGCAGGCATCGGCGTACTCGGCCACGAGCCGCAGCGTGACCTTGGGTCCGCTTCCGCCGATGAGGATGGGCAGGTGTGACTGGAGCGGCGGCGGCAGGTTGAGCGCGGCTTGGGCCGCGTAGCGGCTATCCGGCGGCGAGCTGGGCTGTGTCCCGTCGAGCATGCCGCGCATGATCGGCAGCGCCTCCGCCAGCCAGCGCAGCCGCTCGCCGGGGCCGCTGCCGAAGGGCAGGCCGAAGGCCCGGTGCTCGGTCTCGAACCAGGCGGCGCCGATGCCGAGCACGGCGCGGCCGCCGCTGATGTGGTCGAGCGTGGTGACCATCTTGGCCACGAGGGCCGGGTTGCGGAAGGTGTTGGCACCGACCATGAGCCCGATGCTTGCGCGCCCCGTACTGGCTGCCACGGCGGCCATGGCCGTGTAGGCCTCGAAGATGGGACCGTCGGCAGAGCCGACGATGGGATAGAGGTGGTCCCACGTCCACAGCGAATCGTAGCCGAGCCGGTCAGCTCGCTGCTGGGCGGCCAGGAAAGACGGCCAATCTGTGTACTGGTTCCAGCAGTTGGCGCCCAGCTTGACGGGCGCGTTCGGGTCGGGCACGGGGCGCTCCTTGTATTCGAGTGATGCCCCGAGGATACGCGTCCCGGGGCTGCGGTGGGTCGCGCCGGGTCTCAGT
>JBFYUV010000104.1:0-3409 GCA_041299865.1 Chloroflexota bacterium | reverse complement strand
GTTGACCCCGGCATCGGACTGCCAAGACATGGGCGAACCGGCCGACCAAACGCAGGCGACATCCGCTCGGTGACACGCCCGGTGACGCTCCCGGGGCTCCATTAGCGCGATCCCACGCGTGAAACCGCGCGGTCCGCCGGGGCTGTTAACCGCTTGGTCGTAGGTTCGAATCCTACCGCCGGAGCCAACTTCCTTCGTGATTCATCTCCATGGAGTCCCGTGGTCTCCATGGAGTCCCGTGGTCTCTACGACCCGTGACACGCCCGGTGACACGCCCGGGGGTGGGAGGAGTGTCCGCGCTCGGAGCCAACGGACGCACTCATGCTGCGGTCGCCGACCTTCGGCACTTGCCTCTCACCGCCCGTGCGCGCATACCAGCGGTGCCGAAGACCGCCATCCGAGGGGCAGCTGCCCGGAACGCGGATCGCTGCGCTCCCCGGGCACCTGACACGAAGATGGAAGTAGCGAGCGGTCCGGCGACACATCCATAGTGAGAGCGCCGTTCGGACGGTGCGCATGAGTCGAGGACGATGGACACGAGCCTGGTGATTCGGGCGCAACACGGCGATCGAGGAGCCTTCGGGGCCCTGGTCGAACAGGTCGGGGGCCGTCTGCACGCCATCGCCTACAGCATCCTGCGCGACCGCGAGCTCGCCAAGGACGTCACGCAGCAGACCCTCCTCGACGCCTGGCGGGAGCTGCCCGCGCTGCGCGAGCCCGAGCGCTTCGAGGCCTGGACCTGCCGGATCCTCGTGCGCCGGTGCCGCCGCGAAGCGCACCGCCTGGGCCGATGGCTCCCATCGCTCATCGGCCCGGCGGACGAGCCGGTCGCACCCGACGAGTTCGCCGTGCTCGTCGACCGTGATCAGCTGGAGCGTGGCTTCCGACGGCTGAACGTCGACCAGCGAGCCGTGCTGGTCCTGGGCTACTACCTCGACCTGCCGCTGGCGCAGGTGGCCGACGTCCTCGGTGTGCCGCTGGGGACGGTGAGCTCCCGCCTCCACCGCGCGCTCGGGATCATGCGCGCGGCGCTCGAGGCCGATCTACGGTCCACCACGGTCACCGGACCGCTCTCGTCGGCCAGCCAGCCCCGACAGGAGGTGACGCGATGACCGGTCGGTCGCCGGCCCGCAGTGATGCCGAGATGGCGGCGCTCCTGCGCGCCTGGCTGCGGCACGGCGTCGCCGAGCTCCCGTACGGCGGCGAGCTTCCGGCAGCTGTCCAGGACGAAGTCCTGCGTCAGCTTGACGACATGCCCCAGCACCGGCGCCGGTGGCTCGGGCGATGGCTCGGCGGTCCGCGTGGCGCGACGCGCGATGCCCGCGACTGCGGCAGCAAAACGACAAGGAGGAACCGACTCATGTTCGCAACGACGGCCGCGGTGGGCGTTGCCACGCTCGCCCTGGCAGCCAGCCTCATCATCCCCGGCCTTTCCGGGCCGGAGCCAGCGCCGGCAGCGCCCGCAGCGTCGGCATCACCAGCCCCCTCAGCCACGACGACGCGCATGGACGGGAGCACCCTCGTCACCGGATCCGTACTGTACTCGGGCATGCCCGGCGATCGAGGGGACTTCACGTTCTCCGAAGACGGCACATTGGGCGAGGACTGGGTCGGTCACGGTCGCGGGATGGTGACCGACGTGGGGTTCGAGTGGAGCGACCCACGTCTGCCCTACGAAGCAACGATCGTCGGGAACTTCGAGGCGTACGGCGATCCCAGGGACGGCGACGTCGGCGCGGTGGCGGTCAGCAACATGTGGCTGATCGAGGGCCCCGATGGCTACTGGACCGGCCCCTACACCGGCTGGTGCGACGCGCAGGACCACTGCCGGGGGACGGTCACCCTCACGGGGCACGGCGCCTACGAAGGCTACTACGCGATCCTGACCGAGCAACCCCAGGAGGACTCGAACGGCAGGCTGAAGCAGACGTTCGAGGGAGCCATCCTGGCTGGGGAGATGCCCCCGATTCCTGAGCCGCTGAAGCCGACGGCCCAGTAGCTGCGCGCCACCGTCTCGGCTGTTGACAAGGCCCGTCCCGTGAGGGCGGGCCTTCTGACGTTGGCAAGGAGCGCGACCACCAGGCGCTGGCTCGCGCCTTCACCCCACCAGCGCCGCCTCGAGCACCTCCGCGGCCTGCCGCTCCTGCGCCGCGGTGACGTGGCTGTAGATCTCGGTCGTCGTCTTCGACGAGGCGTGCCGCAGGAGCTGCTGGGCCACGCGCGGGTGGACGCCGGCACCGAGCAGCAGGGTGGCGGCACCGTGGCGCAGGTCGTGGAGGCGCATCTTCGGCAGGCCGGCCGCCTTGAGCAGGTCCTGGACGTGCTGGGTCAGCCAGGAGTGCGAGACAGGCAACCCCCGCGGGGTGACGAAGACGAGCCCTTCCTCGGTGGGAATGCCCGCGGCGAAGCGCTCGCGCAGCTGCGCGGCATGGTGGGCGATGAGACGTGAGGTCACGAACGGCGGCAAGGGCACCGGCTGCTCCGAGGCTGCCGTCTTGAGCTGCACCCGGGTGGCTCTCACTCCTGAGCCTGCGAGCTGATAGCGGATGGTGGCCACGGTCCGACCCTCGTCGAGGTCGACCCAGGCGAGTCCCAGGATCTCCGCGGCGCGCAGGCCACAGAAGGCGAGAGCGTACGCGGCCTCGTACCGGTCGTCCTTCACGGCGGTGAGGATGGCCCGGGCACGCGCGGCGTGAGCGCCTCGACGTGATGCCTGGGCACCGAGCGCAGCGGCACCATCTTGGCGACGTTGCGGGTGATGTGGCCGCGCTGCTCGGCCTGGCCGAGGGCGCGGCGCAGGAAGACCTGGACGTTGCGCACGGTCTTGGGGGAGGCCGGCACCTGCTTCTTCGCGTGGGCTCGGCGGGTCGTCATGCCCGCGAGGGCCCGCTCGATGTCCTCGGGCTGGAGCTCTCCGACGGGGATGTCGGCGATGGGTGCCAGATGCGCGAGAGCATCGCGGTAGCCGCGCAGTGTGTTGGCGCTCACCGCTGGGGCGGCGGTCTCATCGAGCCACCGTCGGAGGTAGGCGCCAAGCGGCTGCTCGCGCTGCGGCGGCACGGGCTCGGCGGGACGGAGCAGCTCCACCAGGGCCGCCTTCGCCTCCTGTTTCGTCGGGCAGATGCGCCGCACGATCCTGCGGTCGTCGCGGCCGCCGAGGCTGATCTGCGCGACCCACCGTAGGTACGGCTTGCCGTCCGGACCCCGACGCGTCCGGCGATACAGGGAGCCTTCCCCGTCTGCCCTGACCCTCCGTCGTCCCTGGTCCGCGCCCGACACCTTCCCTCTCCACGTACGCCTGCAGGTCGTCTTCTCGCACCCGGACCGCTCGTCCGAAGCGGACATACGGGAGATCCCCGCGATCGATGAGCGCGTACACCGTCGAGGTCCCGAGTGCCAGGCGCTCGGC
>JBFYUV010000017.1:0-3743 GCA_041299865.1 Chloroflexota bacterium | reverse complement strand
GGTGGTCGCCGGTCTCGAGCTCGACCACCATCCCCTCGCCCAACCGGCTCGACACCCTCGTGTCGACCAGCTCGCCGATCTGGGCGAGGCCTACGTTTGTCGTGATGACCGTTGGCAGCTTCTCGGCGTACCGCTGGCAGATCAGGTAGCTGAGCGTCTCGGCCGCCCAGGTGGTCACGCGGCCGCCGCCGGCGAGCAGGTCGTCGAGGGCGAGAAGCCGCGCCCGTGCCACCCGCAGCAGCTCCGTCTCGCCAGCACCTGGCCCGCCGTCCATCGCCGCCTTGAGCCGACGAAGCAGGTCGCCGGCCGACACGAACATGGCGCCGCCACGGCCCGCCTCCACCCACCGCCGCATCGTCGCCACGGCCAGGTGGGTCTTACCGGTGCCGGTGGGTCCCACCAGCAGGGCCGTGGTCTCCTGGCCTGCGCCGCTCCACCGCCTGAGCTGCCGGCAGATGCCGGCCAGCCCCCGCGGCGTCGACCAGGTGCCCCACGAGCACTCCGCGTAGCGGGCCGGCACGCCGGCGTCGGTCAGGGCCGCGAGCACCTTGCGCGCCCGCACTTCCTTCGCCAAGCTCTCGAGCCGCTCGACGTCAATGGGCCCGATCGCCGCCGCCACGCGGGCCATCGTCTCCTCGAGCCAGTCCCGCTCCAGCGGGGTCAAGAGCTGGCTGTCGTAGACCTGCCACGCCAGGTCCAGGAGCTGATCCATCGCGCCCGTTTCCGCCCCCGTGCTCACCGCCGCCTCCCTCGTCCCCATCGCCAGCCTCCTCCACCAGCTTCCGCATCCGGCGCCTGGCCACCTCGTCGTAGTCCACCGTCCCCACCGCCCGCGTCCTCCCCCCCTCCACCACGGCGTAGCTGCCGGGCGGGGGCGAGGCGCGAGGGTCGGGCGGGATCTCCCCGCGGCGCCGGACGTGGTGGCCGTGCTCCTCGAGCCAGCGCCGCTCCCAGGTCACGCAAGCGGCCCTCCAGTCCCGCATCCCGACCTTCCCGACCCTCCACCCGTTCGCCTGGTAGTGAGCGACGAACGCCTCCGCGTCGAAGTGGTAGCCCTTCCGGGCGACCTGGCTTGCGACCTGCTCGACCGTCGGCGGCTGGAAGCGGGCCTGGCCGCTGGCTGCCGGTGGGTCCGTCTGAGGGTCGGCTCCCCCGGACGGGGGAGATGTCTCCGAAGGAGACAGAGGGGGTTCTCTCTTAGGACTGGGAGCGGGAGCGGGAGAGCCGTCACAGTCCGTCACTCGTCCGTCACTGTGACGGATGGGTCCGTCACAGTCCGTCACGGTGTGACGGTTGCGATACGCAGCCGTCCGACACGGATGGCTGCAGTAGATGGCTCTGTGGTCAGGCGAATGGAACTCAGTTCCGCAGTTGGCGCAGGTCCTCGCCTTCTTGCGCTGCTGCTCCATCGCCCTGCGGTGGGTGACGTACTCCGGGGCGTGGTCCCACAGGTCATGGATGGCGTAGCCGTCGGTCGTCTGGTCGATGAACCCGGCCTCGAGCAGGGCAGCAACGAGAACGCCTGGCTCGCCCCTCCAGCGCGCCAGGTGCTCGACGTCCCCGCCGTCGCCGAGCAGGGCGTCGCCAGCTTCGTACGCCACCAGCCACAGGATCTCCAGGTGACCAAGCGCCAGCGCGTCCGACCCGAGCAGCCGGGCAAGGCGCGCGAACTTTCGATGCTGGAGCAGTCCAGGTCGAGCCACTACGCCTCCTGGAGGCCGGGGTCATCACAGACGTGAGCGCGCGTGAGGGCGGTGCCGTCACGTGTGAGAGGGAGCGGTCTCCGGCAGCAGGACGAGAACTCGCTCCTGGCGAGCCGCATGCTGTAGAGCTGGTGCTGCCTGAGCTCATCGCCAAGGGTGCGGTCAGCTGCAGCCTCGAGGTCGTCCTGGTGGTCGCGACAGGCGACCTCGTCGAACTCCCCGTCGATGGTCCAGATTCGGTAGTAGCAGGAGCGGCTGGTGCACAGGAAGCACTGGTCACGCCGTGGCTTCAGGCTACGCATCGTCACCTCCTCCCGTTGATCGCCGTCACGCGGTAGGCGCGCACGGCCGCCTCGAGGGCGTCGGCGGCCACCAGCATGCCGTCCAGCTCGGCCAAGGTGATGCGCCCGTCGTGCACGGACTCGGCGAAGTCCGCCTGCAGGGTCCCCGCTGCCCGCGCCAGCGCGGCCGCCGCCTGGCCGATGCTCCGGCGCACGTACCCGTCGTCCTCTGGCTGCAGGAGCACCGCCAGCGCCCGGCGGACGACGTCGGGCCGCAGCGCGGCGACCACCACCAGGTCCTCGAGGACCAGCCCGTGCTCCCCGAGCAGGACGCCGCGGAGGTAGCGCGGCGTGCGCTCGAGCTCGCGGGCCAGGGCGGAGATGTCACCCCGCAGCTCCCGGTGGAGCAGGCCGAGCACCTCCGCAGCGAGGTCCAACGCCTCGGGGTGCCTGGCGTCCAGCCGCTGGCGGCACGCGGCGAGTCGGTCCCTGATGGGGGCCGTGGCCTCGTCGCACGGTACCGGCCCCTCGGCCGGCTCGAGGCGACCGTCGTAGACGGGGAGTCGAGCGGTGCACGACATCTCACACCACCTGGACCTTCCTGGCTGCGACCTCGGCGTCGATCGCCCGCATGGTGTCTGGGTCCGCGGAGATCGCCGCGCACAGGGCGGTGTCGAAGCCGCGCAGCGCCTCCACACGGCCAGGGGGCAACGCCGCCACCAGCTCGTGCTCACGCTCGAAGGCGACCGTCACCAGGACCAACGCCTCGAGAGCCTGCTGCGTCGTGAGGGTGAGGGTCACCATCTACCGCCTCCCGTCCTGGCCGTGGTACTCGCCGCCGTCCGCGGCGTCCGGCACCTTCCCTGTCATCGTGGCGGTCCAGCTCCAGCGGCAGGCGTCACGGTCCAGCTCGGCCCTGTACCGCGCCTCCTGCTCGTGGCGCAGGCACCGCGACAGCTCGCAGACCGACAGCACCAGGCCCCACAGGACCACGCAGCCGACCACCACGCACGTGGAGAGCAGCCACTCCGGCACGGGCACCTCCCCGGTCATCCCGCGATCACCTCGGCCAGCTCGGCCCGCAGCGCGTGGTCCCGCAGCGTCGCCGCCTCGCGGTCGAGCATCCGCTCGAGCTCCGCGCGCGGGATGACGAGTTTCCCGCCCTCCTCGCCGATCCGCACGACCCGGATGGCGCCCGAGCCGATGCGGCGGTACAGCTCCGCCCGCCCGATGCCGGTGGCCTCGGCCGCGTCGCGGACCGAGTACGACAGGCGGTGCGGCGACGCGGCGACCTCGGCCCTGAGCACGGCGAGCTGCTCGAGGACCTGGCCGAGGCTCGGCTTCTTCCTGGCCACGTCACCCCCTCCGAAAGAACCATGGGGCCGTGGCCACTGCGCGGGCGGCGATCTCGGCCGCGTCCCCCGCAGGGTCGTCACGGCGGCGCGCGACCAGGTTGCTGTGCAGCTCCTCGATGTCGCGGAGGTTCCGCTGGTGCTCGCGCTCGCACCGCAGGTGAGCCGGATAGGACCGCCCGACCCGCCCCCGGTGGAGCCGGTACAGCTGCAGCAGCGCGATCGGCCCCCGGCAGAAGCAGCACAGCCCGAGACGCCAGCGCAGCCACATCCTGGTCCTCAGCGCCATGCTCCCCTCCTACTCGTCGCCCTGGCTCGTGGCCGCGAGCGCCTCGAGCGTCGCGTCGGCGATCGCCACCGCAGCCGCGGCGACCATGTCGGCGATCCCGTGGCCAGTCCACGGCCCC
>JBFYUV010000102.1:0-8987 GCA_041299865.1 Chloroflexota bacterium | reverse complement strand
GCTGATGCGGCGACGCCTGGAGCGCTCCGTCAGCGGTCTCGTTTCGATCATCAGGGAGATCCGACCTCTGCTAGGGATCCGATGACTGCCGGCGAACCGGACGGCGGGCACCTCACTGCGACGACGCGTGGAGGCGCGCTGCGGCCCGGCAAGCCTATGCTAGGCTTTCCCGACCGAAATGATAGACATTATCGGGAAAGTCAGGTACGGCGGAGTATACCCAGCAAGCCGCCCACGCCGCTGTCGCACGCTTGAGCCAACGAGGGCGCATGGACACTCGCGAACCACTGCCAGCCGACCGCGAACGACCACCGATGGGCAGGGGGCAGTCTGACCGGGCCCCGGCGCCCGAACCCGCGGAGGCGGTGACAGCCGCGGGACCTGCAGGCCGGGTCGAGGTCGGGACGGCCGATGGCCCTGCCGCGGCACGCGCCAAGGGAGGAGCCCGCAGGGGCCCGCGTCAACCCAGGCGGCGGCGCATCGCCGGCATGACGGTGCGGCGCTTCCTCGCCAACGTGGTCCTGCCCATCATCGGCATCGTCGTCATCGTGGCGACCCTCGTGGCCGCCCCTGCCGAGGATCGCATGCTCATCTTCCTGGCCAGCCTGGTGGCCATGGGCGCCGGCCTGGCAGCCACCTCGATCGGCGTCTACGGCGGTGTCCTGGTGCCAGGCTTGCTCCTGCTGGGAGTCGATGCCCGCTTCGCAGCGGCGGCCTCGCTCTTCCTCCAGCTGCTCGTGATCCCCCTCGGCGTGGGAGCACACCATCGGCTCGGCAACGTCAACCGCCGCATCGCCCTGCCGCTCATCCTGGGGGGCATGACGGGCGCCTTCATCGGGCCCTTCTTCGCGGCGGCGCTGCCGTCGGACGTCATCGCCCGCCTGGTGGCGGCCATGATCGTGTTCGTGGGTGCCATCGTCCTCGCCACGCTGAAGTGGGGCGGCCTGGGCGATGTGCGACCCATCGATGACGTGCCCACGACCCGCATCGCCGGAGTCGGCAGCGTGGCCGGCTTCAGCTCGGGCATCTCGGGGGCAGGCTGGGGGCCCATCGGCGTCAAGCTGCTCATCCTGCTGCGCATCGAGCCCAAGGCCGCCATCGGCTCGTCGCTCCTGGGGCGGGTCTTCATGGCTGCCGCGGCCGTGGTGGGCTACCTCATCACGGCCACGGCCTTCCATGACGTGGAGCCCGACTGGTTCATCCTCGTGGTGCTCTTCTTCGGTTCGGTCATCACGCTCATCCCGGGGTCCTTCATGGTCTCGCGGCTGGGGCGTGAGACGGCCACCGTCTTCATCACGCTGCTCTCCATCAGCCTGGCCCTGCCGACCCTCATCTGGGGCGCCCACTGACGATCGCGACGCGGCAGCGAGCGGGGCTTCCCGCCGAAGCCACGGCCACCAGTGAGGCCTTCCCTACGCCCCCATCAGTCCGCCCGGGCCAGCGATAGGCCCAGTTCGCGGCGTCGGAAGAGCCACTTCTCGATCTCCACGGCGATGAAGGGGATGGGCGTCACGAGCGCCACCAGCAGCAGCTCCTCGGGACCCAGGGCTTCGGTCTCGAAGATGGGCTGCAGGAAGGGCAGGTAGATGAAGGCCATCTGGATGAGGGCCGTGACGACGACCGTGATGAGCAGCGGCCTGTTGGTGCCGAAGCCCAGGCGGAACGTCGAGGCCCGCTCGGAGCGCACGGCCATGGCGTGCGCCAGCTGCAGGAAGGCGAGGACGGTGAAGACCATCGTCTGCCAGTGCCAGCCCACCTCGATGGCGGCCGCCTGGACGGCCAGCGTCACGCCGCCCATCAACAGGCCCACCCACACGGCGTGCTGCCACAGGCCGTCACCCATGATGGAGGCGTCTGGCCTGCGGGGCGGTCGCTCCATGGCGTGCTTGTGGACCGGCTCCACGCCCAGCGAGAGGGCCGGTGCGCCGTCCGTGACGAGGTTGATCCAGAGGATCTGGATGGCGATGAGCGGCAGGGGCAGGCCGAGGATGGGCGCCAGGACCATGACCCAGATCTCGGCCGAGTTGGTGGTCAGCATGTAGCGCACGAAGCGGCGGATGTTGGCGTAGATGCGCCGCCCCTCCTCCACCGCGGCCACGATGGTCGAGAAGTCATCGTCGGCCAGGATCATGTCGGCAGCTTCCTTGCTGACGTCCGTGCCGGTGATGCCCATGGCCACGCCGATGTCCGCGCGGCGCAGGGCCGGTGCATCGTTGACGCCGTCTCCGGTCATGGCCACGACCGCGCCGCGGGCGCGCCAGGCGTCCACGATGCGCAGCTTCTGCTCGGGGTTGGTGCGCGCGTAGACGCCCACCCGCTCGACGGTGGCGGCGAACGTCGCATCGTCCATCTCGGCCAGCTGCGTGCCCGTCAGCGACTCGCGCCCGTCGCCGAGGATGCCGAGCCGGCCCGCGATGGAGGTCGCCGTGAGGAGATGGTCGCCAGTGATCATGACCGGGCTGATGCCCGCCGACCGACACTCGGCAATGGCCAGCGCGGCCGCCTCACGAGGCGGGTCGGCGATGGCCACCACACCAAGCAGCCGCAGGCGCTGCTCCGCGTCCTCGGGTTCATCAGGGATCGCGGCCACGCCGCCTTCGGCCAGGGCCAGCACGCGATAGCCGTCGGCGGCATAGCGCTCGCTCACCTCGCGGGCTACCGACAGGACCACGGCCTGGTCCGCAGCCAGCAGGGGTGCCATGGCCTCCAGCGCGCCCTTGACGGCCACCCAGTGCGGGTCGTAGTCGCCCAGTGGCGGCACCGGGTGCTCGTGGAGGAGCGGCGAGTGGAGCGTGGTCATGTAGCGTCGCTCGGCGTCGAAGGCGACCTCCGCGACGCGGGGGTGGGCAGCATGCAGGTCACGCTGGTGCACCCCGAGCTTGGCTGCGAAGGCCAAGAGGGCGCCCTCGGTGGGGTCCCCGGTGATGGACCAGCCCTCCCCCGTCTCCGCGGGCGCGACGAGCGAGGCGTCGTTGCAGGCGGCCGCTACCCGGGCCGCTCGCCTGGCCAGGTCATCGCCGTCCGGCGAGGGCTCGACCCGGCCCGTCGGCGCGTAGCCGTCGCCGCCCACACGGTACTCGCCGGCCGGCGTCCAGAGCCGCTCCACGAGCATGCGGTTCTCGGTCAGGGTGCCGGTCTTGTCCGAACAGATGACGCTCACGGAACCGAGCGTCTCCACGGCTGGCAGCCGCCGCACCAGCGCGCGCCGCCCGGCCATGCGTCGCGCACCCAGGGCCAGCGAGATGGTCACGACGGCCGGCAGGCCCTCAGGGATGGCGGCCACTGCCAGGCTGACTGCGATGAGGAACATCTCCTGGGGATCCTCACCGCGCAGGACGCCGCTGCCGAAGACGAGCGCGCAGACGATGAGCGCTGCCAGGGCCAGCCAGCGGCCCAATTCCCCGAGGCGCTGCTGGAGCGGCGTGGGCTCCTCCTCGCCCTGCTGCAGGAGCTCGGCGATGCGGCCGATGGCGGTGGCCATGCCGGTGGCCACGACGATGCCGCGTGCCCGCCCCGAGGTGACGGCCGTGCCACTGAAGGCCATGTTGAGCTGGTCGGCCGGCGCGCCTTCCGACACGTCCGGGAGGGCCCGGGTGACCTTGGCCACGGGCTCCGATTCGCCCGTCAGTGGCGCCTCGTTGACACGCATGGCCGGCGCCTCCAGGAGGCGCAGGTCGGCAGTCACGATGTCGCCCTGCTCGAGGAGCAGGACGTCGCCGGGCACGACCTCGCGAGCCGGCACGAGCCGCACCTCGCCGTCGCGCACGACGCGGGCCTCCGGGCTGGACATCCGCTTGAGAGCGTCCATGGCCTGCTCGGCGCGGTACTCCTGGATGAAGCCGACGATGCCGTTGAAGACGACGATGGCCAGGATGATCAGGGTGTCCTTGGTCTCGCCGATGAGCGCGGTGATGACCGCCGCCACCAGGAGCACGATGATCATGGCGCTCGTGAACTGGTCGAGCAGCAGCCGCCACGCGGGCCGCTGCTTCTTCTCGACCAACTCGTTTGGGCCGAAGCGCTCAAGGCGTTCAGCGGCACCCTCGGCCGGCAGCCCGGTCTCAGCCCGCGTCTCCAGGGCGGCCGCGACCGCGCTGGTATCCAACCGCCAGGCTTCGATGGTGGGCGCAGTCAGGTCGCTGGCGGCCATGCGTGCCTAGGATCCCGCGGTCCAGATGACGAACATGAGCACGAAGTAGGCCGCCAGGGCCATGGCCGAACTGGGCTCGAGGCGGGCAGCTCGCGTCCGGGCCTCGTGGATCAGGCCGGCCATCACGATGGACATGAGGAGGATGGCAGCCACACCCACGAACGCCTGGGCGGGATCGACGGCCGAGAGGATAGGCCCCGAGGTGTACGCCAGGTCGGCCACCAGGATGACGGCCATGTTGAAGGCGTTGCTGCCGAGGAGCGCGCCGACGGCCAGGTCGTAGGCGCCGATCCTGACGGCGGCGAAGGCCGTGGCGAGCTCGGGCAGGGAGGTGGCGAGGGCCAGGAACGAGGCGCCCACGAACGTCTCCCCGAGTCCGGACTCCGTGGCGATCCCCTCCGCGGCCATGACCAGGAACGGGGCCGCGGTCAGGATGATGATGGCGGCGATGACCACGATGAGGATGTCGCGCCGGAGCGAGCCTTCGACGGCCGGAGCGCTGGCACCGGGCGCGGTGATCGTGGAGTTGCCGTACCGGGTCTCGGCCGCGGCCAACAGCGACTCTGCGTGGCTGGTGGCCCCGGCGGGGACGGCGGGCGTGGGTGAACGCCTGGTCCAGGCGATGAGGCTGAGCCAACCGATGACGATGATGATGGGGGCCAGCCCGATCCAGCCAATCTCTGGACCGATGGGTCGCAGGATGGCCAGCACGGCGATGGCGGTGAGACCGATGGCCATGGCAGCCGTGCGGCCATGGCCGGGGCTGGCACGTTCCCAGACACGGCCGCGGTAGACCAGGTCGACGATGGCCAGCAGGGCCATATTGGCCATGCTGCTGCCGAGCAGGTTGCTGATGGCCAGGTCGGGTGCGCCATCGGCGGCCGCGCTCGCGGTGACCGCGATCTCCGGCAGGGACGTTGCGGCAGCCACGAGCACCATGCCGATGAAGAGCCCGCCGAGGCCCGTGCGGTCCGCGATACGGTCGCCCGAGCGGGCCAGCAGCACGCCCGCGACGATGATGGCGGCGGAGGCCACCACGAAGAGGGCCAGCCAGAGGAAGAGGGCCTGGGTCATTGTGCTCTCCCTGGGCCAGTCGACAGCCCGGCGGCCGAGGACTGGGAAAGGGAATCGTAGGTCAATGGCGGCGGCCGCGGCGGCGTGGCCGGCGGATCGGGTCCGAGACCGCAGCCGTTGCCCGCCCAGGGTGCCCGTCAGGCGGCCGCGAAGACCTGCTCGTGGCGCGAGCGGACCGAGATCGTCTGCCCCTGCTCCAGCGACAGCCGCTCCGCCTCGTCGCGCGGCACCTGCACCCAGACGCGCAGGCCGTCGTCGCGCGTCAGCTCGACGCGCACCTCGAAGCCGAGGTAGACGACACGTTCCACGACAGCCTGACGGCTGCCCTCCTCGGGCGCGAGGAGGATCTCGATGTCGTGCGGCCGCACGTAGGCGTCGCCGAGTCGGGTGACCGGGCCGATGAAGCTCATGACGAACTCGTTGGCCGGGTGCTCATAGAGGTCGCGCGCTGAGCCCTGCTGCTCGATGCGTCCGACGTCCATGACGACGATGTGGTCGGCCACGTCCATGGCCTCTTCCTGGTCGTGGGTCACGAAGACCGTCGTCACGTGGGATTCGTCGTGGAGGCGCCGCAGCCAGACGCGCAGCTCCTTGCGGACACGGGCGTCGAGAGCCCCGAAGGGTTCGTCCAGCAGCAGCACGGAGGGCTGGATGGCCAGGGCGCGGGCGAGAGCCATGCGCTGGCGCTGACCACCGGAGAGCTGGGCCGGGTAGCGGTCGGCGAGGTGGGCGATCTGGACAAGGTCGAGCAGGTCCCCCACGGTGCGCCGGATCTCATCCTTGGGCCGACGGCGGATGGTCAGCCCGAAGGCCACGTTGTCCCAGACCGTCATGTGCTTGAAGGGCGCGTAGTGCTGGAAGACGAAGCCGATGCCACGGTCCTGCGGCGGCACACGCGTGACGTCACGATCGTCCAGCAGGACGGTCCCCGAGTCGGGCACGTCCAGGCCGGCGATGATGCGCAACAGGGTGGTCTTGCCGCTGCCGCTGGGACCCAGCAACGCGGTCAGCGAGCCGTCCCTGATCTCCAGCGAGACGTCGTCGAGAGCGACGAAGTCACCGAATCGTTTCGTCAGACGCTGCATGCTGATGGCCACGCCCGATCCTCCTTCCCAACCAGCCAGTTTGATAGACGGTCATGGCCAACAGCACCAGGAGGGCCATGCAGGCGAGCACGATCGAGGCGGTGTAGGCCCCTACCAGGTCGAAGGCCTGGAAGCGCTCCTCGACGTGCGTGGTGAGGGTCTCGGTCTTGCCGGAGATCTTGCCCGAGACGATGGCCACGGCTCCGAACTCCCCGAGCGAACGGGCCGTGGTCAGGATGACGCCGTAGATGACACCCCAGCGGATGGATGGCAGGGTCACCCGCCAGAAGGTCCGCCAGCCGGAGGCACCCAGGGTGTAGGCGGCCTGCTCCTGGTCAGTGCCGATCTCGCGCAGGACCGGCATCACCTCGCGGACCACGAACGGCAGCGAGACGAACATCGTGGCCAGGACCATGCCGGGCATGGCGAAGATGACCCGGATGCCGAGGTCGGAGAGGAGCTCGCCGAACCAGCCGTTCTTGCCGTAGACGAGCACCAGCGAGAGGCCGATGACGACCGGTGAGATGGCGAAGGGCAGGTCGATGAGGGCATTGAGGAGCGAGCGGCCGGGGAACCGGCGCCGCACCAGCATGAGGGCCGCGAGGATGCCGAAGACCGTGTTGACGGGCACAGCGATGGCCGTGATCTGGAGCGTCATCCAGAAAGCCGACTGGAAGGCCGGCCGACTGATGGCCTTGAGCACGGGCTCCAGGCCGTCCTCGAAGGTGCGCCAGAAGACCATGAAGACGGGCAGGGCGAGGATGAAGGTCAGGTAGCCCAGCACGACCAGGCGCAGCGTGAGGCGGATGGCTCGTCCCCTGGTCGTGGTGATGGGGGCGCCGTGGGATGCGGTGGTCACGGGGGCGCTCTCGGCGGCGGTCACGCCGGGGCCTCCTCGTGACGCGAGATGCGCCGACGCAGCAGATCGAAGACGACCAGCACGGCCAGGGAGACCACGAGCAGCACGACGGACACCGCTGAGGCCGAGCCCGGCTTGTCGGCCTCCACCTGGCCGTAGATGTAGACCGAGGCCATCTCCGTGCGGTAGGGGATGTTGCCGGCGATGAGGATGACGGAGCCGAACTCACCGATGCAGCGCGCGAACGCGAGCGCGGAACCGGTCAGGATGGCCGGCAGGAGGTTGGGCAGGACGACGCGCCGCAGGACCGTCGGTGACGTGGCGCCCAGCGATGCGGCCGCCTCCTCCATCTCGCGGTCGAGCTCCTCGAGGACCGGCTGCACCGCGCGGACGACGAAGGGCAGCGTGATGAAGAGCAGGGCCAACATGATGCCCACCTGCGAGTAGGCCGCATTGATGCCGAAGGGGCTCTGCGGTCCGTACAGCGCCAGGAGCGTCAGGCCGGCCACGATCGTGGGCAGTGCGAAGGGCAGGTCGATGAGGGCGTTGATGAAGGGCTTGCCGGCGAAATCGTCCCGCACCAGCACCCAGGCGATGGCCGTGCCGATGAGAGCATTGATGACGGTCACGATGCCCGAGACGGTGAAGGTGAGCTGCAGCGCGGCGAGCGCCTGCGGCGACGTGATGGCAGCCCAGAACTCATCGAGGCCATCGGACACGGAGCGCCACAGGATGGCCGAGATGGGGATGAGGACGAGCAGGCTGAGGTAGGCCGCGGTGATGCCGGGGCCGAGCAGGCCCCGGCCGTCATACCGCGTGGAGGCGGGCCCCCGGACGGCGGCCGCTGTCCCGGAGCCGAGACTCATGCCGCGTCGCGACCGAGCTCGGAGAAGATGCCGGCCACGATGCCGGTGTCAGGGTCGAAGAAGCGCGGTCGGGCCTCTGCCCAGCCACCCAGGTCCTCGATGCTGAAGAGGTTGGCGATCTCGGGGTAGTCGAACTCGGCGAGGATCTCCTGGACCACGGGGCGGAAGCCCTTCTGTCCGAAGACTCGCTGAGCCTCCGGCGAGTACAGGAAGTCCACGAAGGCCAGGGCCGGCGCGAGCGCGTCGCCCACCGTCGTCACGGCTACGGGGTTCTCGATGAGCATCGTCGAGGACTCGGGGATGACGAAGTCGATGGGCTGGCCCATCTGCTGCGCGAAGATGGCCTCATTCTCGTAGCCGATCATGACGTCGCCCTGGCCGGCCATGAAGGTGGCCAGGGACTCGCGTGCGCTGCGGTCCATGACCGAGGTGTTGGCGATGAGCTGCTTCAGGTAGTCGAGCGCCTCGTCCTCGCTCTTGCCGGCTTCGAGCTGCGCCTGGTAGGCGGCCAGGATGTTCCACTGCGCCCCGCCCGACGTGAACGGGTTGGGGGTGATGATGTCGACGTCGTCGCGGATGAGGTCGTCCCAGTCGGCGACGCCCTTGGGGTTGCCGGGGCGGACGACGAAGACCACGACGCTGTCGTGGACGATGCCCTGGTACTCGTTCTCGTCCCAATCGGCCGGGACGAGACCGGGCTCCACGAGCCGTTCCACGTCCGGCCACAGCGAGAGGGCCACGAGGTCGGCCGGCAAGCCGGCCTCCACGGCCCGGCTCTGGTCGCCCGAGCCGCTGTACGACTGCTCGAACTCGATGCCGGCGCCGGCCTCAGTGGCCCCGAAGAGCGGGATGATCTCCTCGTAGGCCTCACGCGGGGTCGAGTTGGCCACCAGTGTCACTGCGCCAGGCGTGGTCTCCACCGGTGCAGTGGAAGGGTCCTGGGCGGCCGCCCC
>JBFYUV010000016.1:0-7832 GCA_041299865.1 Chloroflexota bacterium | reverse complement strand
ATCGGCCAGAAGCTGCGCGGCGAGGCCGACTACCAGTTCATCGCCGCCGAGCCGGCGGCCGCCCCGAGCATGACCCGCGGCATCTACGCCTACGACTTCGGTGACACCGGCAAGATGGCGCCCGTCGTCAGGATGCACACCCTGGGCCACGACTTCGTGCCCGATCCCATCCACGCCGGCGGGCTGCGCTACCACGGCATGGCACCACAGGTCAGCCTGCTCAAGGACCAGGGCATCATCGAGGCGCGGGCGGTGCTCCAGAGCCGTACCTTCGAGGCGGCGCGCATCTTCACTCAGGCGGAAGGCATCCTGCCGGCACCGGAGCCGGCGCATGCCATCAGCGTCGCCATCGACGAGGCGCGCAAGGCCACGGAGGCCGGCACGAGCCCGGTCATCCTCTTCAACATGTGCGGTCACGGCCACTTCGACGCCTCCTCGTACGATCGCTTCCTGGCCGGCGAGCTCGAGGATCTCGAACTGCCCGAGGAGCGCATCCAGCACGCCCTGGAGACCCTTCCTGCCGTCTAGCGCCTGGCGACAGCTGGGCCGCCTGCTCGCGCGAGCGGCTCCGGCGGCGGTGACCGATCCACGCCGGGAGCTCGTCCTGGGCCTGCCTCGCGCGCGCATCCTGGGTAGCGGGACCTGGACAGGCATCCGGCCCATGGATGTCACTGCCACGCTGGCGCTCATCGCCTCCGAGGGTGAGTACCGGCCCCGCGACGAGGCGGAGGAAGACCCGACCTGGAAGCAGGTCATCCCGTACCTCCTGCTGCGTGACGGTGGGCGGCTCTTCCTCATGCGGCGCACCTCGGCTGGCGGCGACGCCCGCCTCCACGAGCGCTGGTCGATCGGCGTGGGCGGCCATCTCGGACCGGCCGACCCGAGTGTGGAAGAAGGGCTGCACCGCGAGTTCGAGGAGGAGCTCGTCGCTGACTGGCGCCCCGAGCTGCGGCCGCTGGGCCTGCTCAACGACGACCGCACGCCGGTCGGGCAGGTCCACCTGGGGATCGTCTTCGAGGCCGACGCTGCCGGCCGGCCCGTGGCCGTCCGCGAGACGCACAAGCTCTCGGGTCGCTTCGTCGAGATCGACGAGGTCCTGGCGGGCTATCAGCACCTCGAGACGTGGAGCCAGCTCCTCTTCGATCTGGTGCGGCTCGACGAGCGGCAACAGTAGGCACCCCTGCCATTCAGGGTCCGGCGTCACCCGCCTCCGATGGCGCCTTGACGGCACGGCCGTCCAGCGGGTACTCGTAGATCCGGTACGTCTGGTAGATCTGCGCGCCCAGCTTCTCAAGGCTGCCACGCATGCGCACGTTGTCCTCGAGCACGAGCGAGGCATCCGCGCCGCGCCAGCCACGGGCGAGTCCCGCTTCCCAGATCTTGAGGTACAGCGGAGCGCCGAGGGGCATCCCCTGGTAGCGCTGCTTGACGCCGAGGGCGAAGATGCGAAGCGCATCGATCCTCTTGCGGCCGACCTGCCAGTGGTACCACCCGAACGGCAGCCGCCGGCCGTTCATCTTCTTCACCACCTGGTTGTAGTCGGGGAACGCGATCACGGCAGCGGCGGGTTCGCCGTCGACGAGCGCCCACCAGATCAGCTCGGGGTCGGCCATCTGCTTCAGGCCTCGCGCGAGCTCGACGAACTCGTCATGCGTGATGCGCGTATGGCCCCAGTTGTGCTCCCACCCGTCGTTGTAGACATCCCAGAACCACAGGATCTCCTCGTCCCACTTCGCCATGTCCAGATGGCGCAACTCGACTCCCGGGTGCTGGGCGAGGAAGCGCTGGGCGGCGCGGGCCAGCCGCCCAGGGACGGGAGCGTGGTCGAGCCAATAGGCGTGCCAGTCACGTACGCCGACCAGGCCGAGCGCCTCGTAGTGGCGGGCGTAGTAGTCCCGGTTGTGCGGGTTGAGCACCGCGGGATCGGTGTCCCAGCCATCGACTCGGAGCCCGAACTCGTGGTTGGGCGACAGGCTGTAGGGACCGCGCATCGTGACCATGCCCCGTCCGCGCAGCCACTCGACGGCAGTCTCGAAGAGCGCTCGGCTCACCTCGATGTCATCGGGAAACTCGAAGAAGCCGAAGAAGCCGACCCCCGGCTCGTGCTCCTGAGCGGCATCCTCGATGGTGGCCGCCATCGTGCCGACCGGAGACCCGCCGCGAGATGCGATGAAGCACTGCACCCGCGCGACCCGGAAGAAGGGGTTCTTCTTGGGGTTCAGGAACCGCTCGCGCTCGAACAACAGCGGTGGGACCCAGTGAGGATCGTTCGCGTAGATCGGCCACCACGTCCTGCAGAACCGAGCTGCATCCCTGGGCAGCTCGATGGCACGAACGTCGATGGACATCGGATCCTCCAGGGCACGCCAGCTGACCCGGCGGCGGAGCGCCAGTCTAGCGGCAGGCTCATGCCCCGCCCGCCCATCGCCGCATGTGACGGATGCCCGTCATAAGCCGGTAAGGCAGGCGATGGGATAATGCTCCCCAAGGAGCGATCCATGGCCCATCGTCGTCCACCGCGTATCACCCTCGTCCGCAGCCTGATCCTGTCCATGGGGGTGCTGGCGTTGCTGGTCGGCAGCACCCAGGCGCAGGGTGATCGACGCGTGGTCGTGCTGCCCACCACGGGCGTCGTCGACCAAGTCATGGCCGGCTACCTCCGGGAAGGCATCACGGCGGCGGCGGCGGGCGGGGCAGCTGCGGTCGTCATCGAGCTCGACACGCCGGGCGGCTCCCTCGAGGCCACCCGGGACATCGTCCAGGCCCAGCTGTCCGCGGAGATCCCCGTCTTCGTCTGGGTGGGCCCGGCCGGCAGCCGGGCCGCCAGCGCCGGCACCTTCCTGACCCTGGCGGCCCACGTGGCGGCCATGGCGCCGGCCACCAACATCGGTGCTGCCACGCCCATCTCGGGCGACGGCTCGGACATCCCCGACGACCTCGGCGAGAAGGTCCTCGCGGACACCATCGCCACCATCACGGCCATCGCCGAGGAGCGCGGCCGTCCCGTCGACTGGGCGGTCAGCACCGTCGAGGAGGCGGCCTCCTACACCGTCGACCAGGCCCTGGCCGCCGGGGCCATCGACCTCAAGGCCAGCTCCATCGAGGACCTGCTCGTCGCTGCGGACGGCCGGACCGTCCAGGTGGCTGGCCAGCCAGTGGTCCTCGACACCAGCGGCGCCCGCATCGAGCGGGTGGACATGAACCCCCTCCAGGGCTTCCTGCACCTGCTTTCCGACCCGAACATCGCCTTCATCCTCTTCACGCTGGGGTTCTACGGGCTCTTCTTCGAGCTGCAGAACCCCAACTGGGTGACCGGCATCCTTGGCGCCTTCGCCATCATCCTGGCTTTCATCGGCTTCGGCAGCCTGCCCCTCAACATCGCCGGCCTGCTGCTCGTCGGCCTGGCCCTGCTCCTCTTCCTGCTGGAGATCACGATCACCAGCCATGGCCTGCTCGCCGTCGGCGGCCTGGTGGCCTTCGCGCTGGGCGCGTCTGCCTTCTACACCGAACCTGGAGACCCGCTGGCGCCGGCGGTGGCCGTGGCCTGGCCCATCATCGCCGTCATGACCGGGCTGACGGCCCTGGTCATCGGGGGCCTGGTCGTCCTGGTCCTGCGGAACCGCCGTGCCCCACAGCTGGTCATGGGCGCCAGCCACATCACGCGGCCGCTCGTGCCGCTCGGAACCTCGGCCACGGTGCGGCGCGACCTGCTGCCGGAGGGCAGCATCTACGGCGCTGGCGAGGAGTGGACAGCTCGAGCCAGCGACGGTAGCCGGCTCACCCGCGGAACGCCGGTCCGCGTGGTAGGCCATGATGGACTGACGGTCATCGTCGAGCGACTGCTCGCCGAGGGCCGGACGGGAAGCCAGGCAGTCGGGTCCGCCCCGCTGCTGGGCCCACGTGACAACACGCGCACTGAAAGGACGGTCTGACCGATGGATGGGACGCTCATCAGCATCATCGTGCCGCTGCTGCTGTTCTTCGTCATCGTGGCCATGGTGCTCTACCTGTCGGTGCGGGTCGTCAACCAGTACGAGCGCCTCGTCGTCTTCCGTCTCGGCAAGACGCGGCCCGAGCTCGTCAAGGAGCCCGGCCTGCGCTTCCTGATCCCCATCGTGGATCGACCTGTCAAGGTGGACGTGCGCGAGGACTTCGACGAGATCCCCGCCCAGACCGCCATCACCAAGGACAACGCGCCCATCGACATCGACTTCCTCATCTACTTCCGCATCGTGGACCCGCTCTCCAGCGTCGTGAACATCTACGACTTTCGCTCTGCGCTGCGGGGCATCGCCACGACCACCCTGCGCGCCGTCATCGGCGACATGAACCTCGACGACGTGCTCTCCAAGCGCGACCAGATCAATGACGTCCTGCGCGCCCGCCTCGATGAGCAGACCGAGCGCTGGGGCGGCAAGGTCACCACGGTGGAGATCCGCGAGCTCCTCCCGCCGCCCGGCGTGCAAGATTCGATGAACCGCATGCTCACCGCGGAGCGCACACGGCGGGCCGTCATCACCGAGTCCGAGGGCGAGCGCCAATCCAAGATCAACGTGTCCGAGGGCGAGAAGCAGTCGGCCATCCTGCGCGCCGAGGGCGACCGCCAGTCGGCCATCCTGCAGGCCGAGGGTTTCAGCGAGGCCCTCAGCCGCATCTTCATGGCGGCGCGCGAGATCGACGACCGCACCATGACCCTGCAGTATCTCGAGGCGCTCAAGCAGCTGGGCAGCACGGCGGCCACCAAGTACGTCATCCCGCTCGAGCTGACCGACCTGGCCAAGCGCCTCGGGAACTTCCTCGACAATGGGCTGGACAGCGGCCAGGCCGTGCGTCTCGCCAACGAGCAGCGGGCCGAGCCACCCGACCCGCCAGCACCGCGCGCCTGACCTGGCCCAGGCCGGGTGGTCCACCTGACTGCAGCCCGGGTGGGCGGTACCGTGAGCGAGCCCGCAGCGACGGGCCCGCTCTTCGGTCGATCCCGCGTCCCAGCCTGGTCCCGATCATCGCCCATGGAGTGACCGCATGCCCGACCGCAACGACGAGACCGAGACACGGGAGCCCGCCTGGCACGCCCTGCCGCCGGACGAGGCGCTGCGACGCCTCGACGGCAGCCCGGAGGGGCTGACCTCGAGCGAGGTCGCGGCCCGGCTGACGCGGTACGGCCCGAACGTCCTGCCACGGGCCGCTGGGGACAGCGCCCTGCGGCTCGTCCTGCGCCAGCTGGAGAGTCCCCTCATCTGGGTGCTCCTGGGCTCCTCGGTGGTGGCCATCCTCCTGGGCAAGGTCCTCGACGGGCTGGTCGTGCTGGCCGTGGTCGTCGTCAATACGGTCATCGGCTTCGTCCAGGAGTACCGCGCCAGCCAGGCCATCGAGGCACTCCTCCAGATGGTCCCCGAGACGGCGACCGTCCTGCGAGACGGGCGACGCACGGCCATCCCGGCCGCCGACGTCGTGCCCGGGGACATCGTGGCCCTTGCTTCCGGCGACCGCGTACCCGCCGACCTGCGGCTCCTGACCTGCCGCAGCCTGCGTGCTGAAGAGGCCGCCCTGACCGGCGAATCGGTCCCCGCGGAGAAGCAGGTGGCAGCCGTGGCGGAGGAGGCGGACCTGGGGGACCGCGCCTCCATGGTCTTTGGCGGCACGCACGTCACGTACGGCACGGCCGAGGCCGTCGCCGTGGAGACCGGCGCCGCGACCCAGCTGGGTCGCATCTCCGCGCTCCTCAAGTCGACGGTGGACCTGGACACGCCCCTGACGCGCGCCCTCAAGACGATCGGCGGCCTCATCACGGTGGCCATCCTCGTGGTGGCCGGGATCATGCTCGTCATCGGCATGCTGCGCATGACGGCCCAGGGACTCTCGATCACGGACGCCTTCAGTGAGTCGCTGCTCTTCGCCATCGCCCTCGCTGTGGGCGCCATCCCCGAGGGCCTGCCGGCCATCGTCACCATCGCGCTCGCCATCGGCGTCCAGCGCATGGCAGCGCGTCGTGCCATCGTGCGCAAGCTCCCTGCCGTCGAGACGCTGGGCAGCACGACCACGATCTGCTCGGACAAGACGGGCACCCTGACGCGCAACGAGATGACCGTGCAGGCCATCTGGACCCCGGACGCGGCGGTGGAGGTGACTGGGGTGGGCTATGCCCCGACGGGCGGCTTCCGGCAGGACGGGCAGGACCTCGCCGCCGCGCCGGAGGGGGTGCGTTCGCTGCTCCTCGACGCCGCTCTCTGCAGCGATGCCACGCTGGAGCGCTCCGGCGACGCCTGGCGTATCTCTGGAGACCCCACCGAGGGTGCCCTGGTGGTGGCCGCCGAGAAGGCCGGCCTGGCCGTGGACGAGCTCCGTGGGGCGTGGCCCCGGCTGGACGCCATCCCCTTCGAGTCGGAGCGCCAGTACATGGCCACGCTACACGCCACCGCGGAGGGCGGACAGCGCGCCGTCCTGAAGGGCGCCCCGGAGGTCCTCCTGGCACGCTCGGACCACGACCCCGAGGGTCGGCCCATGTCGCCAGATGCCGTGCACGCGGCGGTCGAGCGGCTGGCGGCCGGCGGCATGCGCGTCCTGGCCGTGGCCGATCGGGAGCTCCGCCCGGGTGAGGCGCTCAGCGAAGCCACGCTCGCGGCCGGCTGCCGCTTCCTGGGGCTCCTGGGCATGATCGACCCACCGCGGCCGGAGGCCATGGCCGCTGTGCGCTCCAGCCAGCGCGCCGGGATCGTGGTCAAGATGATCACCGGCGATCACCGCCTCACGGCGGAGACCATCGGACGTCAGCTCGGCCTGCGCGTCGGGGATGGCGCCGTCACGGGCGCCCGCATCGAGCACATGGACGATGCGGAGCTAAGGGCCGTGGCCAGGAGCGCGGACATCTTCGCCCGCGTCGCTCCGGAGCACAAGCTGCGCCTCGTGCGCGCCCTGCAGGCGGAGCACCAGGTGGTGGCCATGACGGGCGACGGCGTGAACGACGCACCAGCCCTCAAGCAGGCCGACATCGGCGTGGCCATGGGTATCACGGGCACCGCGGTCTCCAAGGAGGCCGCCGACCTGGTCCTCATCGACGACGACTTCGCGACCATCACGGCGGCCGTGGAGGAAGGCCGTCGGGTCTTCGACAACCTCATCAAGGCGCTCGCCTTCGTGCTGCCCACGAACCTGGGCCTGGCGCTCATCCTGACCTTCGCGGTCATGTTCTTCCCCTTCGACGCCATCACGAACGAGCTGCTCCTGCCCATGGCGCCGACGCAGCTGCTCTGGATCAACCTCGTGGCCACCATCGCACTGGCCCTGCCCCTTGCCCTGGAGGCACCCGAACCGGACCTCATGGAGCGACCCCCACGCGACCCTGACGCCCCCGTGCTCAGCCGCTTCGTCCTCTCGCGCACGGTCCTCGTGGGCCTGCTCATGGCCGCTGGTGCCATCGGCCTCTTCCTCTTCGAATACGACGGCGCACTGACCCGCGGGGAGGATCAGGCGGCCGCCCTGGCGGAGGCCCAGACGATGGCCGTCACCACGGTCGTCCTCTTCCAGGCCTTCTACCTCCTGAACTGCCGATCGCTGCGCGACTCGATCTTCCGCATCGGTCTCTTCAGCAACCCCAGCGTCCTGCTGGGCATCGGCGTCCTGCTGCTCCTCCAGGCGGCCTTCATCTACCTGCCCCTCTTCAACGACATCTTCGGCACACACCCGCTCGACCCCGCCGACGTGGCCCTCGCGGCCCTCGTGGGCGCCGTCGTGCTGCCCGTCGTGTCACTCGAGAAGTGGTTCGAGCGACGGAGGACTCGTCCGGCCACCGCCTGACGAGCGGGTCTCGCGCGGACACCGGTCCGCCGGGGCAC
>JBFYUV010000099.1:0-2630 GCA_041299865.1 Chloroflexota bacterium | reverse complement strand
CCTGCCAGGCGATGGCATGCTCGACCCGCTCGTCGTCGAGCCAGCCGAAGCCGATGAGCGCGCGGAGGAGGTTGCCGGTGAGGCAGTGGAGGACAAGCCCGGGCGGTGGCGGCTTCTCGCTGGCGACGCCCGAACAGGCGAACCCGCCGGTTCGCGCCTGGCTGTGGGCGAGGACGTAGGAACACGCGGCCCGGACCCGCGGCTCATCGGGATCGGCTCCGAGCTGGTCGAGGAAGGTGAGCGACCAGACCGTGCCCCGGTACTTGGGCCCGTAGCCGGGCCCGGGCTTCTCCCACCAGCCGGCCGGGTCCTGGGCGGCCAGAATGGCCGCTATCGGGTCGCTCAGGGTGGCGGCATCACGGGCGGTGCGCACGTCTGGGTCGTCGCGGTCGCGGCCCAGGAGGTCGCGGAGCGCAAGATGCCGCACCGCAGGGTCGGCCTCGTCGAGCAGCCACGGCAGCGGGTCGCCCCGCAGCCGGTCCCGCCAGTCGCCCATCCTCACGCCTCCACCCCCCTGGCCACATGCGGCGTCCGTCGTGGACGGATCGACGGCGCGGCACTCGTTCCGACCACAGTAGACCGTGTGCGCCCCGAGGTCGAGGACGCGGCCGTCGTGGATGGCTCTAGCCATCGGCACGAGTCAGGGCGCACCATGAGGGCGCCATGGATTTGGCAGTCGCGATCGAGACCCTGCCTGCCGGCGGACACCCGACCCGGCTGTGGCACCGTCTGCCCGATGGTCGGGTGCAGTGCGACGTCTGTCCGCGAGCCTGCCGACTGCGGGAGGGCCAGCGCGGCTTCTGTTTCGTGCGGGCGAGGCAGGTGGACGCCATCGTCCTGACCACATACGGCCGTTCGAGCGGCTTCTGCATCGACCCCATCGAGAAGAAGCCCCTGGACCACTTCCTGCCCGGCACAGCGACGCTCAGCTTCGGGACGGCGGGCTGCAACCTGGGCTGTCGCTTCTGCCAGAACTGGGACATCTCGACATCGCGCGAGTGGGACACGCTGGCCGACGCGGCGTCGCCCGCTGCCATCGCGACGACAGCCGAACGCCTGGGCTGTCGCAGCGTGGCCTTCACCTACAACGACCCGGTCATCTTCCTCGAGTACGCGGTCGACGTGGCCGCGGCCTGTCGCGAGCGTGGCATCGCCAGCGTGGCAGTCACCGCAGGCTATGCCACGCCGGCCGCCCGGAGCGCGCTGTTCGCGGCCATGGATGCGGCCAACGTGGACCTCAAGGCCTTCGATGACGAGACCTACCGCTCCGTCTGCCTGGCTCGCCTGGCGCCCGTCCTCGATACCCTTGAAGCCATCGCGGCCGAGCAGCGGACATGGCTCGAGATCACGACCCTGCTCATCCCCGGGCTCAACGACTCAAGCGCAGAGATCGACGCGCTGACGCGCTGGATCGCCGATCACCTCGGCCCGTCGGTCCCGCTGCACTTCACGGCCTTCCACCCTGACCATCGGATGCGTGACCGCCCGCCGACCCCGGCCACGACCCTGGCGCGGGCGCGCGCAATCGGCCTGGGCAATGGGCTCCGCTACGTCTACACCGGCAACATCCACGACCCGGTGGGCCAGACGACCTGGTGCCATGCCTGCGGGCAGCGGCTCATCGGCAGGGACGGCTACCGCATCACCAGCTGGGGCCTGACGGGCGATGGAGCCTGCGCTCGATGCGGCGAGGCGTGCGCGGGGGTCTTCGAAGCGGAACCGGGGACCTGGGGGCCACGTCGCCAGGCCATCCGGATCGGCGGGGCACCGGATGGGCTGGCCTGACGACGGAGGGTCGGTCCGCTCATCGATCGCGGCCGGGGGCTTCTACGCGAGTTCCCCCACGAGACTGGCCGCCGATGTCGACGACCTGCTGGCGAGCGCGATGACGACCGCCGCGTCCGCCGGCCGCCCGTCGGGCGGTGCCGTCCGAGGCATCGTCACGCCCCACGCCGGGTACGTGTACAGCGGCCCCATCGCCGCCACGGCCTACGCGGCGGCCTCTGTGACGGGATGGCGTCCGGCGCGCATCGTCATCCTGGGGCCGAGCCACTTCGAGCCGCTGTGCGGCCTGGCCATGCCGAGCCACCTGTCCTGGCGCACGCCCCTCGGCGATGTCGCCATCGACGCGGACGCTCGACGGATCCTCGTGGACGCAGGGGTGGCGCTCGACGACTGGGCTCATCGGTCCGAGCACAGCATCGAGGTGCAGCTGCCCTTCGTCCAGCGCTGCTTCCCGGGTGTGCCGGTGCTCCCGGTGGCCGTCGGCTGGGGTGATCCCGTGCGCGGCGCGGACCTGGTCGCGCAGGTCCTGACGGCTGACACGCTGCTCGTCGTGAGCACCGATCTCTCTCACTACCACGACGCCCAGACTGCGCGGGCGCTCGACACCCGGACCGCGGCGGCGGTGGAGGCACAGGACCTCGCGAGCCTGCAGCCCGAGGATGCCTGCGGCGTGGAGGCGCTCCGGGTCGGCATCGCCTGGGCTCGACGGCACGGCTGGCAGATCCGCCTGCTCGACTTGCGCAACTCCGCCGACACCGCGGGCGACCCCGACCGCGTCGTCGGCTACGGGGCGTTCGTCATCACGATGGGTGCCTGAGCCGATCGCCACCTTGAGGGAGGAGGGG
>JBFYUV010000098.1:0-8567 GCA_041299865.1 Chloroflexota bacterium | reverse complement strand
GCTGCCGGACGACGAGATGGCGATGGCCACGCCGTCATCGCCCCCCGGCCCACCTGGCGGCGGCATCTTCACGCTGGAGGGGCGTCGTGCGCCCGGCCTCTACCTCGTGGCCTGGATCCTGTCTGTCGCCGGCCTGGTGCTGCTCCTGCTCATCGGGCCCATGGCCAGCGCAGAGGGAGCGCGCCTGCTGCTCGTGACCGTCGGGGCCATCCTGCTGACGCTCGGCCTGGCCACGGCCTGCGGCTACCAGGTGCTGGAGCGCCGCGAGCGACCGGCCGAACGGTACCGCGGCCCCTCGCCGCTCCTCGTGTTCCTCACCTACCTCATGGCCTTCGTGATCATCGGGACGGTCGTCTTCCTGAGCGGCATCCTCGACCCGGAGGAGCCCTACGGCTTCCTCGCCGTCGGGACCCTGCAGGCCATCGGCTACGGTGTCCTGGTCTGGCTCTTCGTGATCAGGACGGGGGTCCTCTCCCCGCCGCAGATGGGCTGGCCGTCCTGGCAGGGCGGCGGCCTGCGCCCGACGCTGCGAGCCATCGGCGAGGCGGTCGCGGTCATGCTGCCGGCGACCTTCGCCCTGGCATTCGTGGGTGGCATCCTGGCGCTCATCCTCGACGTCAAGGCGCCCAGCGTGATCCCCGAGCCGGAGAGCTCGGCCGAGGCACTGGCCATCGTGGCCGCGGCAGCCCTCATCATCCCCATCGGCGAGGAGCTCTTCTTCCGCGGCTTCGCGCTGACGGCCTGGCTGCGTGACCTCGGGCCGCGCAGCGCCCTCGTTCGCAGCGCGCTCTTCTTCGCGCTCATCCACATCGCCAACATCAGCACCGCATCGTTCGGCGAGGGAGCGGCCCAGGCCCTGCTCCAGACGGCGGTCCTGCTGCCGGTCGGGTTCGTGCTGGGCTGGCTCTTCCTGCGCCGCGGCATGGCCGCCGCGATCGCCGGCCACGTCACCTACAACTCGCTGCTGCTGTTCCTGTCGCTGCTGGCCTCGACGCTGCCCCAGTCGACCTAGCAGCGAGACATCCACGCTTCGACCGGGCGCCCGCAAGCGACGGGCAACCCGCCGCGAAGCACCCGTGAAGTGCCGCTCGCTAGGCTGCGCTGTGCCTTCGGGATCGGACGGCGGGGGAATCGGCGGGCTTCGTCGTCCGGACCCGGAGGCGCCAAGCATGGAACGCCAGGAGCACGATGACGAGCGTCACAGGCACACCAAGCAGGTCCGCCCGGGACCTCCCGGCTGCTGAGCGGCCCCGTGAACGCCTCGCCGCCCGCGGCCCCGGAGGGCTGTCATCCGCGGAACTCATCAGCCTGCTCTGGTCCCCGGGCTCCCGGCACACCTCGGCCGCCGTGCTCGCAGAGGAGGCGCTTGTCCACTGTGACGGACTGGCCGGGCTGGCGACCTCCCTGCCCCAGGAGCTGGAACGGGTCCCCGGCGTGGGCCCCGCCAGGGCGGCACAGCTCACGGCGGCCTTCGAGCTGGGTCGTCGAGCGGTCGCGGACTGGCCCGCCGGACGGTGGGTCATCCGGGGCCCGGCGGACCTGGCATCGCGGCTCATGGCGGACCTCGGACACCTGCCCAGCGAGGAGCTGCGGGTCGTGCTCATGGACACGCGCAACGGTGTCCTGGGCATGCGCTCCGTCTACCGTGGCAACGTCTCCGCTGCGCTGGTACGCATCGGTGAGCTCTTCCGGGACGCGGTCAGGCTGCACGCGGCGCGCCTCATCCTCGTCCACAACCACCCCTCCGGTGACCCCACGCCCAGCCCGGATGACCTGCACATGACCGCGGAGGCCGTGGCTGCCGGGCGGCTGCTGGACATCGCCGTGCTCGACCACCTCGTCATCGGGCACGGCTCGTATGTGAGCCTGCGAGACCGGGGTGTCGCCTTCGACCGCGGCTGAGCTCGGCGCTCGGGCCGGTGTGGGCCGGCGTTCGCCAAGCGCCACCACCAGCTCCACGGCAGGCCATCCGACTCGGTGAAATCGGGACGCCGGGCCGGTGCCCCCCAGACGGGTCGAGCGGGAGACTGACGCTACGATGCGCACAGCAGGGTCGCTGTGCGCCCGGCGCAGGCCCCGCGGTCGCGCCTGCCCACGAGCATGACTCGCACGTCCCCGGTCCAAGGAGGTACCCCAGTGGCCATCGACTCCCCCGCCCAGGCGAGCATCCTGCCCGTCCTCTCCCACTGGATCGACGGCGGCCCGGTGGAGGTCCTGCGCGAGCAGGCGGGGCCCATCTACGACCCCGCCACCGGCCAGGTCATCGCCCACGTGCCCCGCGGCGGCTCGAGCGAGGTGGATGCCGCCGTGGCCGCCGCCAAGGCTGCCTACCCAGCCTGGCGGAACATGCCGCTCATCGCCCGCAGCAGCATCTTCTTCGCCTATCGCGCCCTGGTCTACGAGCACCGCGAACAGATGGCCCGGCTCATCACCCGCGACCACGGCAAGACCTTCCCCGACGCGCTTGCGGAGGTCATGCGCGGCCTCGAGACGGTCGAGTTCGCCTGTGGCCTGCCGGTCCACCTGGCGGGCATGAACACGCCCAATGTCTCCTCCAAGGTGGATGCCTTCACGCTGCGCCAGCCGCTGGGGGTCACATCGGCCATCACGCCCTTCAACTTCCCGGTCATGGTGCCCATGTGGATCTATCCGATCGCCATGGCCTGCGGCAACACGATGGTCTGGAAGCCCTCGTCGCACACGCCGGGCGCTTCGCAGCTGCAGGCCGAGCTGTGGAAGGAAGCCGGGCTGCCGAACGGCGTCTTCAACGTCGTCTACGGTGGCCGCGAGGCGGTGACGGCCATCGTCGAGCACCCTGACGTCAAGGCCATCCAGTTCGTGGGCTCCACGCCGGTCGGCCGCTACGTGTACGAAGAGGGCACCAGGCGCGGCAAGCGCGTGGGCTCCTACGTCAGTGCCAAGAACGCCATGGTCGTCCTCCCGGACGCGGACATGGAGATGGTGGCGGACTCCGCGGTGGCGGCCGGCTACGGCTCCGCGGGTGAGCGCTGCATGGCCCAGACGCTGGTCATCGCCGTGGGTGACGCCGCGGAAGCGCTGCGCCCGCTGCTGCTCGATCGCATCGGCAAGCTCAAGGTCGGCCCGGGCATGGACGCGGGCAGCGACATGGGCCCCATCTACTCCGCGGAGCACCGCGAGTCGGTCATCCGCTGGATCGACACCGGTGAGGCCGAGGGCGCGGAGCTCGTCGTCGACGGCCGCGACTTCCAGCATCCGGACCACCCGGACGGCTTCTACCTGGGCGCCAGCCTCTTCGACAGGGTGACCCCGGACATGCAGGTCTACCAGGAGGAGATCTTCGGCCCGGTCCTGGGCATCGTCCACGCGCGCACCTTCGATGAGGCTCTGGGCATGGTCAACGCCCACAAGTACGCCAACGGCACGGCCATCTTCACGACCAGTGGCGGCGCCGCGCGCCGCTTCAAGTTGGAGGTGGAGGTGCCCATGATCGGCGTCAACGTGCCCATCCCGGTCCCGGCGGGCTATCTCTCATTCGCCGGTGCCAAGGAATCGGCCATCGGTGACCTGGCCATGCGTGGCGAGGACGGCATCCGGTTCTTCACCCAGCAGAAGATGGTCACCGAGCGCTGGCCGGAGCCCGGCAAGCAGGGGCCGCTCAGCCTGGTCTTCCCCGGCAACTAGGGTCATCACGTCGAGCAGCGGGTCCGTCCGACAGGGGCGGACCCCTCCAGCCAAGCCCGAGCGGCAGGCCACCGCTCGGGCTTCGTCGTCTCCCGGCCTGTCGTCAGCCCAGCTGTGCGATGGCCCTCCCGCTGGCCGCGTGCGTGGCCGTGGCTATACTTCCCGGTCTGGAGTCGACCGTCGAGGAGGACGGTCGAGAAGGGTCGCCGTGGCCCGCCCCGGCGCACCAGGCCGTCCTTGTCGTGAGGGCGCCCCCGTGCCGCCGGTGCCGCAATGCTCGTGGTCGCTGCCCGGCCACCCATGGAGGACGCCTCTCGGACCATGATCGACGCATTCTTCGGCGCGTTCTCCCGCGACATCGGGATGGACCTGGGCACGGCCAACACCCTGGTCCACGTGCGCGGCCGCGGCATCGTCATCAGCGAGCCCAGCATCGTGGCGGTGGACACGAAGACCCGCAAGATCATCGAGATCGGCGCGGCCGCCAAGCGGATGCTGGGTCGCACGCCGGCCAACATCACCCCGGTGCGTCCGCTGCGCGACGGTGTCATCAGCGACTTCGACATCACCGAGCAGATGATCAAGTACTTCGTGCAGCGCGTTCACGATCGCGTCGGCCTGGTGCCACGTCCCCGCATGCTGCTGGGTATCCCCTCCGGCGTCACGGAGGTTGAGCGCCGGGCCGTCCGTGACGCGGCCCTTAACGCAGGCGCGCGCTGGGCCCGCCTCATCGAGGAGCCCATGGCTGCCGCCATCGGTGCCGGGCTGCCCATCAGTGAGCCCAGCGGCAACCTCATCGTGGACATCGGCGGTGGCACCACGGAGGTGGCCGTCATCAGCCTGGGCGGCATCGTCGTCAGCCGCAGCGTCCGCGTCGGCGGCGACGAGCTGGACCAGGACGTCATCGCCTACGCCAGGCGCGAGTACAACCTGCTCATCGGCGAGCGCACCGCTGAGGACATCAAGATCGCCATCGGCTCGGCCTACCCCGGGGCGTATGACACACAGCACGTCAGCATGCGCGGACGTGACCTGCTGACCGGCCTGCCGCGGTTCGTGGAGATCACGGCCGAGCAGGTGCGCGAGGCCATCGACGCGTCGCTGGCGCAGGTCATCAGCACCATCAAGGACACCATCGAGGAGACACCCCCGGAGCTGGTGGCGGACATCGTGGACCAGGGCATCGTGCTGGCCGGCGGCGGCGCGCTGCTGCAGGGCCTTGACCGACGGATCGCGGAGGCCACGCAGATGCCCGTGCACGTCGCGGACGACCCGCTGACGTGCGTCGTGCGCGGCACGGGAATCGTGCTCGAATCCATCGACGACCCCTACATGGAACGCGCCCTGGTCGCCGAGACCTATTCGAGGCCGCTGCGATGAGGCCGCCGTGCTGAGCGACCGCGGCTCCAGGCGCCGCCTCTTCGTCTTCGTCATGCTGGTGGGTGTCTGCCTGGCCCTGATCGTGGTGAGTGGCTCCGCTCCGGTGCAGGAGCTCCGTCGCGGCGTACTGTTCGCCGCCACGCCGGTCCAGGAGACGCTGTCCGACGGCACCCGCGCGGTCACTGACGTCCTGGGCGCCTTCGGCGAGATCGAGGGCCTGAGGCGCGAGAACCTGGCCCTGCAGTCCACGGTCCAGAGACTCGAGGAGCAGCTCGGCACGCTGGATGCTGTCCTCGAGGATAACCAGCGCCTGTCCCGGCTCCTGGACATCAGCGACCGCCTGGAGTTCGAGACGGTGGCGGCTGGCGTCACCAACCGGCAGGCGACGCAGTTCGAGCGCGTCGTCACCATCGACCGCGGTACGGACGCGGGCATCAGCAAGGGCGCCCCCGTCCTCTCGGAGGGCGGTGCCCTGGCGGGCAAGGTCACCGAGGTGGGCAACGGCTGGGCGGCGGTCATGCTCATCAGCGACACGCGCTCGCTGGTCACCGGGCTGGACACCCGCACCCGCGCCACCGGCGAGGTCACCGGACGCCTCTCCGCCCCCCTGGCGATGGCCAACATCCCGGTCACGGACAAGATCTCCGTCAACGACCGCGTCGTCACGGCAGGCATCGACCTGGGCAAGCGCTTCCGCTCCTTCTTCCCCAAGAACATCCCCATCGGCCGCGTCGTGGACGTGCAGCAGGAACCCGGATCCATCGTGCAGACCGCGCTCGTCCAGCCGGCTGCCGACCTCGACAAGATCGAGGACGTCCTGGTCATCATCGACTTCCGGGCCGTGGGGCGGACGGACGCTGGGGAGGCGGGGGTCCTCGACCCTGGGGCCAGCGATGAACCGGCAGGCGGCGACGTGCCGTGAGCGGCCGCCTGGTGGACCCGTTCGGGCTGAAGGCCTCGACACCAGTCGCCGTTCGCCTGGGCGGCGGGCCTTGGGACCATCCGGGGCTCAGGGTCAGGACCATCTAGCGATGGCCAGTCCCGTTGCCAGCTCCCACCCTTGGACAGCCATGCGCGACCACGAGCTCCCGGGGCGGCCGCCGGCGCGCGGACGTACTGCCGTCACGCGCCGCGAGCTCATCCGCATCGGGGTCCTCCTGCTGTCCCTCGGCGCCCTGCTGCTGACCAGCTCTGCCCTGAACCTGGTCGCCAGCACGCGCGCTCAGAGCCCCAAGCGGGCCGTCATCGTCTCCGGGCCGGTGCACTCACTGACGGACCGCTACCTGGGCTACGCGCGGGCCATGGCCAACGCTGCCGAAGCACAGGGCATGGAGGTCACACGGATCTTCCACCCCGATGCCACGGTCGAGCGCGTCAAGAACCATGCCAACGGCGCGGATCTCTTCATCTACGTCGGGCACGGCAATGGCTGGCCCAGCGCCTACGGCCCCCTGGACGAGCGCACCAAGAACGGCCTTGGCCTTGACGCCGCCGATCCCGCACAGCGCAGCCCCTCTACGGTCGTCTACAAGGGCGCGGATTGGCTGCGCGAGAACATCGAGTTCGCGCCCAATGCCGTCGTCATCCTCTCGCACCTCTCGTACGCCTCCGGCAACGCCTCCTCGGGCATGCCCATCCCCAGTCGCGAGGTTGCGGTGGAGCGCGTCGACAACTTCGCCAACGGGTTCCTGGCCAGTGGGGCGCGGATCGTCTGGGCGCTCGGCTGGCAGCCGGGTACCGATGTCATCAACGCGCTCTGGGGCGAGGACGCCACCATGGATGCGGTCTTCATGACCCGCTACCGGGAGAAGGTCGACCCCATCAGCGGCTGGGTCGGTGCCGACCCCGGCTACTACGACTCGGTGCGTACGCCCGGCGCGCGGGTCCACATCGACCCGCACCCGACGGACGGATACCTGCGGGGCATCACCGGCGACCTCGACTTCACGACGACCGAGTGGCGCAACAGCGGCGCTCCAGCGCCGGACACGGAGCCCCCGGTCATCAGCGAGGTCAGCATCAGCCAGGCCTCCGCGACCCTCGCCGCCGAAGATGCTTCGTTGCCGATCTTCACCCCCAACGGCGACGGCATCAGCGACACCGTCAAGGTCACGCACATGCTCTCGGAGAACGCCTTCCTGGGCATCCGCGTCGTCAAGGACGACATCGTCGTCCGCGAGATGTCGATCTGGTCGATGCGCGGCCGGGGCAGCACCACCTGGGACGGCCGCCGCGACGACGGCGAGTACATCGGTGAGGGGCGCTTCCGGATCGAGATCACGCCCACCGACCGGGCCGGCAACGTCGGACAGTCGGCCGTCGCCAAGGCTCTCGCGCTCACGGCCCTCAAGTCGCCCACCTTCAAGCCCGGGTTCTTCTATCCCATGGACGGCGATGCCCTGGCTGCCACCAGCGTCCTGGGCGCGCGCCTGCTGCGGCCTGCCAGCCTGAGCTGGGTCATCAGGGATGCCTCCGGCGCCGTCGTCCGTCGCGGCGGCGAGGCCATCGCGGCTCAGCGGGGCCCGGTGCGCTTCGAATGGGATGGCCGCGATGACGCCGGACAGTTCCTGCCGGAGGGCACGTACCTGGGACGCATCCGCGTGACGAGACCGGCCGGAAGCTACGGACACGAGGTGCCCGTGCGCATCATGCCCTTCGATCTCACGCCCACGACCTGGAAGCCGCGGCGCGGCGACGAGGTCCGCCTGTGGTTCACCTCGGCCGAGCCCATGAAGGGCAAGCCCATCGTCAGTGCCAGGCTGCCCGGCATCCCCCTAGCCGAGCTGCGAGTCACCAAGGTGAACCCCACCACCTTCAAGGCCCTGCTCAAGACGAAGGGCGCCGAACGCCCCGGCAAGGTCACCGTCAAGGTCGTGGGCACGGACACCGGCGATGGGACACAGACGCAGGCCTGGGGGCTCAAGCTGTCCTGAGCCATGCGGTCTTAGGGGCTCTGGGGCTCGCGCCGATAGACTTGTGCTGATGAGCGCACCCGCCGACCAGGCCCCCTTCGCCGACGCCTGGGTCGTCCTGCCTACCTACAACGAGTCCCAGAACCTGCCCGGCATCAGCGAGGCCATCCTCCACGCCCTGCCCGGCGCCCACCTCCTGGTGGTGGATGACGCCTCGCCCGATGGCACCGGTGAGCTGGCCGATGGGCTGGCAGCTGGGGATGTGCGCATCGCGGTGCTGCACCGGGCCGGCAAGGAAGGCCTGGGCAGGGCCTACATCGACGGCTTCGCCGACGTGCTCGCGCGCGGCGCCGGCCGCGTCATCCAGATGGACGCCGACTGGTCGCACTCGCCCGACTACCTGCCCGCCCTCATGGCCGCACTGGACGGCGGCGCCGACCTCGTCATCGGATCGCGCTATGCGCGCGGCGGCGGCGTGCGCGACTGGGGCCTGCTGCGGCGCATCGTGTCACGGGGCGGTTCGATCTTCGCGCGGGTCGTCCTGCGCCTTGCGCCCCACGACCTCACGGGTGGCTTCAAGGCCTGGCGTCGCACGGCCCTGGAGTCCATCGA
>JBFYUV010000097.1:0-7837 GCA_041299865.1 Chloroflexota bacterium | reverse complement strand
GCTGCCGGCTCACGTTCAGGAGTCGGCTTCGACTTGGCATCCCCGTTGGGGTCCCTTGGGGTCGGTTCGGGGATAGGCTCCGCGGTCGGCGCCTCGGACCCAGCCTGCGGCACCAGCTGCTGCGGGTCGATGGGCGCCTGGTCCACGGGCGGCTGATTCGCGGGGGATGCGGGATCCGAGGAAACTCGCGGCTGTCCTGCCGGCACGAACCGGATGGCGTCGAACCCGACCCTCCGGCCAAGGGAGGCACGCTCGCCGGTCCTGTCGGTCAGCTTCACGGCCGGCGTCGTGGTGAGCCTGAACATGCCCACATCGACCCACTTGCCCTGCGAGCCAGCCTGGTTGAGGCGGTACTTGACCCATCCGTCAACGGTCTTGATGCGGTACACGGCCTTGCGGGTCGTGGCATCCCTCGACGGGACTCTCACCACGATGCGGTAGTCGCCCGGCGCGGTCAGTGTGGGACGCCAAGTGGCGATCCGCTTGGCCTTCCCGGCCCGGGCAGGCACCCAGTAGTTGTGCCGCAGGTAGCCGCTTTCGGCCTCCTTCCACCCTCCGGCCCTCCTGACGAACTGCGGGGAGAGATCGTCGACCACGACGGTCACCGCGGTCGGTGTGGGCTGGGGGGCGGGTGTCGGCTCGGGCGTCGGGTCCGGGACCGCGATCGGGCTGGGAGTCGGGGTCGACACCACCGGCTGTGGTCCCAGGCTGACCACGTAGTCGATCGGGGTACCCAGCGCGACCTGGGCACCGGCGGGCGGCGTGGAGGTGACGACCTGACCCGCGGCGATCGTGTCGACATAGGTTTCGCTGCGGACACCGGCGACGAGTCCGGCCGCGCTGAGGTCGGCGAGGGCGGTGGCCTCGAGGTCGCCGGACAGGTCCGGGACGGTGGTCAGGGCAGGACCCAGGCTGACGACGTAGTCGACCGTCGAGCCGAGCGCGACGACCGTGCCGGCGGCGATGCCCTGGCTGATGACAGTGTCCGCGGGGACGGTGGCGCTCCAGGCATCCGTGGGGGCACCGACGAGGCCTACCGTGACGAGCTTGCCCGGAGCAGCGCTGGCCAGCCCGGAGAGATCGGGGACGGTGGCCGAGAGGCCCTTGCTCACGACGTAGCCGACGGCGCTGCCGGGGATCACGAGCGTGCCCTTGGTCGGCGTCTGGCTGATGACGTCACCGGCCGGGACCGTGGCGTGGTAGGCCTGGGTGACCGTGCCCTCGAGGAGCCCCACGGCACTGAGCTTGCCCGCGGCGGCGCTGGCGGCGCCGGCCAGATCGGGGACGGGGACGGTGGCGCCACACAGTCCTGCCAGGCTAGCGATGTCGAGTCTGTCACCGGTGACAGTCTTGCCTGCGAGAGCAGGAGTGGGGGTCGCCGACTCGAGCAGTCGACCTCTCAACGTGGCTGGGCTGAGACCCGGAGTCAGACTCTTACATAGAGCGACTGCGCCTGCTACGTGAGGCGCTGCCATGCTGGTCCCCGACGCCTGAGCGTAGCTTCCGGGGTACGTGCTCCAGATACCGGAGCCGGGTGCACCCAGGTCCACCGAGGTCGCACCGTAGTTCGACGAACCCGATAGCCCGCCGCTGGAGGTGATGTTGGCGACGGAGACCATGCAGTCCCAGCTCCGATCCCCCCCGCTCGTGCAGGAGAAGCTGGCCGGGTAGTACGGAGTCGCATCGTTGTTGTCGCCGATGTTGTCCGCTCCGCCGTTGCCTGCAGCTGCGAGGACAAGGATGCCTTCATCGCCAGCCTGGTTGACAGCATCAAGCAGAGTCTGGCTGAAACCCCCGCCTCCCCAGCTCGCGTTGATGGCCACGATGTCGATCCCGTAACGAGCCTTGAGATCGACGATGTAGAGGATGGCGCTGGCCGCCGCTTCGACAGTGCCCGTCAACCGGGTTGGGTCGACCGGATCGGGCCCGATGAACTTGACAGGGATGATCGTGACATCCCAGTTGACACCGGCCACTCCCGTGCCGTTGCCTCCGCGAGCACCGATCGTGCCGGCCACATGGGTACCGTGCCAATCGTTGGTGTCGTCATAGACCGACGCATTGCCATTGAAGAAGTCCCAGCCGTGGATGTCGTCGATGTAGCCGTTTCCGTCGTCATCCACGCCGGAGGTGCCACTACTCTCGTCTGGATTGACCCACATGTTGGGCTGCAGGTCTGGGTGAGCGACCTGTACGCCGGTGTCGATGACGGCGACGAACACGCTGGACGAGCCGACAGCGCCAGCAGCCCACGCCTCGTCGGCCCCCGATCCGAACCGGTTGGCATTGGGCGAGATGGCGTCGCCATGCATGCCCCAGAGACTGCCGTTCGTGTAGTAGGGGTCGTTGGGAAGGACCGCAGGTTCGACGTAGTAGTTGGGCTCGGCGTAGCGCACTCCCGGCTGCTGCTCGAGCTCTGCGATGGCCGCCTCGACGGTCTTGCCCGGCGGTAGCTCCATAACCACGGTGTTGGGCGCGAGCGGGGAGATGGCTGTCACGTCGGTCGCGTCGACGGAGACGGCGGCCTGGCCGCGCTTGACCTTGGATGTCCCGGGTTCGTATGCCACGATGACGACCCCCTTGGCATGGCCCTTCGCCAGACCCTTGCCCGGATTGCCCGCCTGGGCGGCCACCGTGGTCATGGGCATCGCCACCGACAGCACGGTGACAACCGTGAGGAGCAGGGCCGCACATGCCGCGACGGTCAAGGATGGGAGTCGCACCGGCAAAAGCCTACCGGCCAACTGCGAGTTCCGCTTCAATGGCATGCCGATCGAAGAGTGGCGCACGAGACGAATCTAGTCCCGGACCCGTGGTGTCTCCACGATCACGGGCAGACTGGCGGTGCTCCGATGCGCCACCTGCGGCCGCCGATCAACCCTGACCTGGCACGCGGCGGGATCAGCCGTGCGGCCGCGCAGCATGCCGTAGGGTTGCGTGGTCGCTATCGCACAGCCGAAGGGAGACGTTCGATGAGCCATCCTGAGCTGCCACCGGGCATCGAGATCGAGCAGGTCTACCTGGTCGAGGTCCAGTTCACACCGGAGGCCGCGGAACGGCGGCCGGCCGTGCGGCGTGAGCACCTGGTGCGCATCGCCGAGCTCAAGCGCGCCGGCACCCTCATCGAGGGCGGGGCCTATGCGGACGGCGGCTTGACCTCGTCCATCCTGATCATCCGCGCCGCGGATGCCGAGGCAGCTGCAGCGATCGTCCGTGCCGACGTCTACATCCGAGCCGGCGTCTGGAGCGAAGTCACGGTGCGCCCGTTCGGTCGCGTCTCGGTGTAGCCCGGGGTCCAAGCCACCACGGTTCGCGGCGACCCCGATGGGCGATGTGGTACGTTTCCTGTATGTCCCACATCACGTCTCCATCCCACGAAGGGTATGCCGTCCGGCTGGGAGATCGCGGGCGGCTGGTCCTGCCCGCAGAGCTGAGACGCGCCTTGGGCTTCTCGGCGGGCGACGAGCTGGTGGCTCGGCTGGATGGCGATGGCGTCCGCATCGTCAGCCGGCGGCAGCTGGCGCGACAGGCGCGCGGCCTGCTCCGGGCGACCGGGAAGCAGCGTGACCTCGTCGCAGAGCTGCTCGCTGAGCGACGGCAGGAGGTCGCACAGGAGTGATGGTCCTGGACGCTTCCGCCGTCCTGGCGCTGCTGCAGGATGAGCGGGGCGCAGACGCGGTCGAGGATGCCGTGGATGAAGGCGCCCTCATCAGTGCCGTGAACCTGTCCGAGGTCCTCGCCAAGATGACGGACGCCGGCGCCACGGCACATGAAGCGGCCGACCTCATCGTGAGCCTGTTCGTCGAGGTCGAGCCGTTCGGTCTGGCATCAGCACGTGGAGCCGCGCGCATCCGCGGCCTGCTCCCGACAGCCGGTCTCTCGCTGGGCGATCGGGCCTGCCTGGCCCTGGCGGCCGCGCGCGGACTCCCTGCCATCACGGCGGACCGTGCCTGGCTCGGCCACGCCGGCAAGCTCGGTGTCGACGTCCGCTCGATCCGGTAGGCGGAGGGATGCGGTGCGGGCCCCGCGCGGCACAGACCCGCGTCAGGCGCGGCGCTGCAGGGTCAGGTAGCTGAGACCCAGGCAGACCACGCACCAGGCGCCAAGGAAGAGGAAGGGGCCGATCGTCAGCGGGAAGGTCGTGCTCGCCAGCGAGCCGCGGATGACCTCTCCCATGGCCGCCACCGGCAGGACGGCGTGCACCGACTGCAGCCAGTCCGGCAGACGGTCGGCCGGGAAGTTGATGGGCGAGAAGAGGAGCACGGCGAAGACGAGCACCTGCGTGAGGAGCATGGCGATCATCGGGGGAAGCAGGCTGGCCAGGGCGTACCCCACCGCGGCTGAGGTCACTGCCACCAGCAGCGTGGCGGGGATGATGGCGACGCTCACGGAGAGTTCGAGGCCGAAGGCCCAGATGCCCACCAGCACCGCGAAGACGACGCCGGGCAGCACGATGGCCAGCCAGACGGTGAGGTCGGCCGCCAGGTACGCCATGCGCGGCACCGGGAGGCTGCGCATGTACGCCAGCGAGCCCTCGATCTTGGCCTGCGAGACGACCTGCGGCAGCAACACGAGGCCCATCGTGATGAGCGTGATGGCCGGCGCGCCCGTGGCCAGGAACAGCATCGTCGTCTCGTCCATGTCGGGGAACAGCAACGGGTAGCCGATGACGATGCCGAACGCGAAGAGGGCTTGCACGACCATCGCCAGCGGCAGGAAGTTCCTGAGACGCAGGGCTTGCCAGCGCACCAGCAGGCGGTAGCTACGCAGCGCGCGCATGCGAGACCTCCTTGCTCGGCGCCAGCAGCATGGGTTGGGCGGCGCCGGTCCGATCGGAGACGAGATCCACGTAAACATCCTCGAGCGACGCCGGGGTCAGGGCGAACTCGCCGATGTCCCCGCTCGCCCTGAGACGCTGGGCCCAGCCGAGGGCGTCGAGAGCGTGCTCGGCGGGCACGATGGCCAGCGCACGCGAGCCGTTGGGGAGATAGCGGGTCGCGAAGGGCGGCATGACCGGTGCTGAGATGCCCGGCTCGAGGGACAGCTCGAGGCGCAGCTCGTGCTCCAGGTCCGCCTTCAGTTGCGCAGGCGTGCCCTCGGCCACGACACGTCCCGCATCGAGAACAGCGAGCCGGTCCACGGCACGCTCGGCCTCGACGACGTTGTGAGTCACGAGCAGCACCGTGCTGCCCTCGTCCGCCAGGGCGCGGACTGCCGACCAGAGCAGGCGCCGCCGCACCGGGTCCACGTCGTTGGTGGGCTCGTCCAGGACGATGATCCTGCCGGGTGCGACGGCGGCCATGGCGAAGGAGACGAGGCGCTTGACGCCGCCCGAGAGTCGCTCCCCATCCGTGTCCAGCCACTCCCCGATGTCCAGCGCATCGACAAGGCGAGCCCGGCGCATGCGTACGTCTGCGGTCCGGCTCCCCCGGAGCTGGCCCATGAGGTCGATGGCCTGGCGTGGAGTCAGGCCGTTGATGGGCAGCTGGGCCTGGGGTTGCAGCGAGCAGGCCTGGCGGGCGTAGCCGGGATCAGCGATGACGTCGTGGCCATCGATGTGGATGCTGCCCTCATCGGGCCGAAGGAGGCCTACGACCTGGTTGACGAGCGTGGTCTTGCCGGCGCCGTTGTGGCCGAGCAGGCCGTAGACCTGACCGCCATCGGCGCGCAGGGTGATGCCGTCGTTGGCACGCACGGCCTCACCGCGTCGGAAGCGCCTCCTGTACGTCTTGGTGATCTGGTGGGCTTCGAGCAACATCGGGCGTCCCCTGTCGGTGGCTTGGGATACTGGTGAGTATGCCAATACTGGCACGTATGTCAATACCGATGGGTCTGCCGGTACTCAGTGGTATCCTGCTGCCCATGAGCGACCCGCTGAGCCCGGGGCAGAAGGTCATCCGCGAGGCGGCCGAGGAGGCCCGCCGGGAGACCGCGGCGGCCGTGACCGAGATCCGCCTTGAGCTTCGCGGTGCCGGCCGGGAGACACGGATGGCGCTACGGGATGCCATGGCCGAGGTGCGCGAAGCCATGCGCGGCGTGCTGCGGGAGACGGTGCCGAGCGATTCGACGGTTCCGGTCAGCACGCGTCTCAGCCGAGCGGAACGCAAGGAGCTGACTCGCGAGCTGCTGCTCGATGCCGCCATCGAGGTCTTCGCGCAGCGGGGCTATCACGGCGCGTCGCTGGAGGACGTGGCGGCCGCGGCCGGCTTCACGAAGGGCGCGGTCTACTCCAACTTCGAGACCAAGGCGGACCTCTTCATGGCGCTCCTGATCAGGGAGACGGCACGGCGCAACGCGGCGCTCGCCGCGGCCATCGCCAGCGAGCCGATGGAAGAGCTGCCGAAGGTCGCCGGTCGCTGGCTGGAGCGGCAGGCCGGCGAGCACCGTGACTGGGACGTGCTCACCGTGGAGTTCTGGCTGGCGGCAGCGCGAGATCCGCAGATCGCCGATCGGCTCCAGGCAGGCCGCCGCGACATCATCGACCAGCTGGGCAGGGTCGTGGACGCCCGGCTGGCCGAGTCGGGCTCGCAGCCTGGCCTTGACGGCCGGGAGATCGTCGTCCTTCTCGACGCGCTCGGAACCGGCCTGCTCATGAACTCCATCCTCGAGCCGGAGGTCGTGCGTCCCGAGCTGTTCTCACGAGCGGTCGGGAAGCTGCTGGCGCCGATGACCGACGACCCGCACGAAGCAGGCACGCGCGCTGACGGGGTGGACCAGGCGGCGCGCTGATCGCGACCGCGGGAGAAGGGGATCGATCATGCGCATCGTCGTCACCGGGGGCAGTGGCAAGGCCGGTCGCTGGACCGTCGATCACCTGCGCCAGGCTGGGCATGAGGTCCTCAACGTGGACTGGCGACACGATGGCAGCGCCCACGGGTCGTGCCTGGTCGCGGACCTCGCCGACGCGGGGCAGTGCTACGACGCGCTGGCAGGGGCTGACGCGGTCGTGCACCTGGCCGCCATCCCGGCGCCGCAGATCCGGCCGGCCTCCGAGACCTTCCGCATCAATACGCTGTCGACCTACAACGTCTTCGCGGCAGCCGAGGCACACAGGCTGGGCCGAGTCGTGTATGCCTCCAGTGAGACGGTGCTGGGCCTGCCCTTCGATGAGCCACCGGCCTTCGCGCCCATCGACGAGAGCCACCCGCCTCGCCCGGAGTCGTCCTACGCCCTGGCCAAGCTGGCCGGCGAGACGATGGCTGCGCAGTTCGCCCGACGGACGGGCGTGCCCCATGTCGGCCTGCGCATCTCCAACATCATGGAGCCGCCGGACTACACGGCCTTCCCAGGCTACTGGGCGGATGCCACGCTGCGGCGCTGGAACCTTTGGGGCTATGTCGATGCCCGGGACGTGGCGCTGGCCTGCGAGCTCGGGCTGATGGCCGACGTGCGTGGCGCAGAGGTCTGCATCATCGCCGCGGCGGACACGGTCATGACGCGCGAGAGCCGCGACCTCATGACCGAGGTGTATCCGACGGTGCCGCTGGCCGAGTCACTGAGCGGCCACCAGACCCTGCTCGGCATCGACCGCGCACGGGAGATCCTGGGCTACGAGCCCCGCCACGCCTGGCGTGACGAGCTGGACCGTCCGTCGAACTCCGCCTGAGCGGTGTGATCGCCGCGACGCCTACTCGGTCGGCTGCTCGGCGGCCTCGATCTCCGGGTAGGCAGGGGTCTGGAGGATGCCCAGAGAGTCGAGCGGGAAGAAGCGGAGCCAGGCCCGGCCGACGACGTCATCGACACCCACGAAGCCGACGCTGGCCCGGCGTGAGTCGGTCGATCCGCCGCGGTGATCCCCGAGGACGAAGAGCGATCCCTCTGGCACGTCCCACTCCGA
>JBFYUV010000093.1:0-4646 GCA_041299865.1 Chloroflexota bacterium | reverse complement strand
GCGCGGACCGCTTCCAGCAGGTCCAGGTCGGGACCGCCCAGGCCACCATCGCGGGCGATGGCCGTGACGGCGAACCAGCGCACCCCGGCATCCGCGAGCGTCACGGCCAGCGACAGGACCTCAGCACCACGCGCGTCAGCGACCCAGCCATCGCCCACGGCACGGCCGTCACGCACGTCGAGCGCGGCCACGATGCGATCGGGGCCGTGACGCTCGACGAGCACCCTGCCCAGCCTGGGCCAGCTGATGAGGGCGCTGCCGAGGACGACACGGTCCGCGCCGGCAGCGAGGGCCTCTGCGGCATGGTCCGCGCTACGGATGCCGCCGGCGACCTGGCACCGCACCCCGACCGCAGTGACGATGGCCGCCACGACGGCGGCCTGCAGCGGCCTGCCCTCCCGGGCGGCGTCCAGGTCCACGACGTGGATGCGCGTGGCGCCCTCCTCCGCCCAGCGCCTTGCCACGGCGACCGGGTCGTCGCCGTAGTCCGTGACCGCATCGAAGGCACCCCGCGAGAGGCGCACGACCCGCCCGCCAAGCAGGTCGATGGCTGGCATACATTCCATGCTAATATGCTACCATGCTACTCGACTGAACCGCCATCCAGGGAGCCCATGAGCATCGACCCGGCCGAGTGGCGCTCCGACGCCACCAGCGACCTCCTCGACACCATCCTGGCCCTGCCCGACCGCGGCGACGCTGAGCGCTTCTTTCGCGACCTGTGCACGCTGCGCGAGCTCCACGACCTGGCCCAGCGCTGGCATGTCGTGCGCCTGCTCGACGAGGGCCTGCCCTACACGGAGATCTCGCGCACCACGGGCGCCAGCACGGCCACGGTGACCCGCATCGCCGGGTGGCTGCACCACGGCACGGGGGGCTACCGCGAGGCCCTGGCTCGCCAGGGCGGGCGGGAGCCCGGCGCATGAGCCTCAGCTACGACAGCCGAGCCACCTACACCACGCTGCATGACCCCGAGCGGCTCCGCCTGGCCATCCCCAACAAGGGGCGCCTCCAGCCGCCCACGTTGCAGCTCCTGCACGACGCCGGCCTGCGCTTCGAAGACGGCACACGGGCCCTCACCAGCCGCGTGGACGGCTTTCCCCTGGACATCCTCTTCGTGCGTACCGACGACATCGTCGAGTTCGTGGCCGACGGCGTGGCGGACCTCGGCATCACGGGCACCAACCTGCTCGTCGAGAGCGGGGTGGAGCTCGAGGTGCTCGTGGAGCTCGGCTACGGCTACTGCCGGCTCGAGGCGGCCGTGCCGCATGCCTCAGCGATCGGGTCGTTCGCGGACCTCGCCGGACGACGGCTGGCCACCAGCCATCCCCGGAGCACGGCCACGTCATTTGCGAAGCTGGGCGTGGAGGTCGACATCGTGACCATCAGCGGGGCCGTGGAGGTGGCGCCCAGCATGGGCCTCGCGGACGGCATCGTGGATCTCGTCTCGAGCGGCTCGACGCTCATCATGAACGGCCTGCGCTCGCTGGGTCCGCTCTTCGCCAGCCAGGCCATCCTGGTGGGCCGGCGTGCTCCCGCATCGGCCACGGCGGCGCTGGCTGCCGAGCTGCGCACCATGATCGAGGCCGTCATCGCCGGGCGCGGCGTGAAGTACCTCATGATGAACGCCCCGCACGGGGCCCTCCCGGCCATCGAGGCCATCCTACCCGGGCTCGAGTCACCCAGCGTCCTGCCCCTCGCTCACGAGGGCATGGTGGCCGTGCACGCGGTCGTCTCGGCCGGCGATGTGCACCGCATCCTCGTGCCCCTGCGCGAGGCCGGCGCGACCGGCATCCTCGTCGTCCCCGTGGAGAAGCTGCTGCCATGACCGATGCCCTCCGGGTGAGCCTGCGACGGGTCCGCCTGGCCGACCTGACCGTGACGGAGCGTCTCGCCCTGACCGAGCGGGCCTCCACGGCCACACCTGACATCCGCGCCCGGGCGCGGGCCATCGTGGAGTCCGTGCGCGATGGTGGCGACGCCGCCCTGCGCGCAGCCAATGTGCGCTACGGAGGTGGACTCCTGGAGCCCGTCGGCGAGCCCGCCCTGCGGGTGCCGTCAGAGCGGCTGCGCGAGGCCCGCGACCGGCTGTCGCGCCAGCTTCGCGAGGGCCTCGAGCAGATGGCCGAGCACATCGAGCGCTTCCACCGCGTCGAGGTGCCGCCTGCCGAGCAGTGGGTGACGGTCGCGCCGGGCATCGAGGTGGGCCGCGTGTGGCGCGGTCTCGATCGCGTGGCTGCCTATGTGCCCGGCGGCACGGCGGCCTACCCCTCTTCGCTGCTGATGAGCGCCATCCCGGCCCGGCTGGCAGGGGCCGGCAGCTACGTGGTGGCCAGCCCGGCCTCCGCCGATGGCCAGCTCTCGCCGGCCCTGCTGGGTGCCGCAGGGCTCATGGAGGTCGACGAGTTCTGGGTCATGGGTGGGGCCCAGGCCGTGGGCGCGCTGGCCCACGGGACACAGTCGATCGCGCGCGTGGACAAGATCGTGGGTCCCGGCAACGCCTGGGTCACGGCCGCCAAGCTGGAGGTGCTGGACCGCTGCGCCATCGACATGCCGGCCGGCCCGACGGAGGTCATGGTCGTGGCCGATGACGGGGCCGATCCGGTCCACGTGGCCGCGGACCTGCTCAGCCAGGCTGAGCACGGCGCGGACTCCCCTGCCCTGCTGGTGACGCCCTCGGAGGCGCTGGCCGATGCCGTCGAGGTCGAGCTGGCCCGCCAGCTGCCGACGCTGCTGCGCCGCGAGACGCTGGCCGCTTCCCTGGCTGCAGCCGGCACGATCGTGCTCACGGTGGACGTCGACGAGGCCCTCGCCTTCGCCGATGAGTACGCGCCGGAGCACCTCTCCTGTGTGGTCGCGGACCTCGATGCCGCGCTGGCCAGGCTCCGACACGCCGGCTCCCTGTTCCTGGGCCCCTACGCACCCGAATCGGCCGGCGACTATGCGGCCGGCTCCAACCACGTCCTGCCCACTGCCGGCGCCGGGCGCGCCTACAGCGCCCTGGGGGTCGAGTCATTCGGGCGCTGGATGCAGGTCAACCGCATCACCCGCGAGGGACTGGCATCCATCACCCCGGCCGTGGCGGCCGTGGCCGAGGCGGAGGGCCTCACGGCGCATCGGCGGGCCGTCGAGATCCGCTTCGAGGGCACGGCCTGATGTCGCTGCCCGTCAGCGAGGCTCTCGTGGCCGCCTCCAACGTCTACACCTGGGAGCCGCCGAACCGGGTCCTCGCCGCCCGCTACGGCCTGGCGCCCGACGACATCCTGCGCTTCGACACGAACACCTCGCCGGCCAGCCCGGCCTTCCTGGCCGAGGCCCTGCGGGGACCCTGGGACCCCGCGCTCAACGAGTACCCCGACTCCACGTACGCCGAGCTGGCCGAGGCGGCCGCGGCATACGTGGGTGCTGACCCATCCGAGATCCTCGTGGGCTGCGGCGCCGACGAGGTGCTCGACGTCATCGCCAAGACGTTCCTGGCCCCCGGGAGTGGCTCGCTGGTGCCCACGCCGACCTACGGCATGTATGCCGTGCTCGCCTCGCAGCGCGACGCGCGGCCGCTGGCAGTGCCGCGACTGGGCGCTGCCGATGGTCTTGCCATCGACCTGCCTGCGGTCCTGGAGCGGCTGCCGGAGGCCGCCGTGGCCTGGCTCTGCGCTCCCAACAACCCGACCGGGGCACCCGAAGCGGCAGAGACGATGGAGACCATCCTGGACGCTGCGGCCCGGCTGCCCGGGGGTGGACCGGCCATCGTCGTCGACGAGGCCTACATCGAGTTCCATCCCGGCTCGCTGGCGGCATGGCGCGCCCGCTACCCGCAGCTCATCATCGTCCGAACCCTCTCCAAGGCCTTCGCCCTGCCCGGCCTGCGCGTGGGCTACGCGGTCGCGGTGCGCCCCACCATCGCGCGGCTGGAGCGCCTCCGGCCACCCGGCAGTGTCTCCACGGTCTCGGCCACGATCGCGGCGGCAGCTTTGAGGCGCCCCGAGCTGGCGGCGGCCAACGCTGCGCTGCTGGGCGCCGAGCGAGACTGGCTGGCCGGGGAGATGACGGCCATGGGCCTGCCGCCCCACCCGAGCGTCACGAACTTCCTGCTCGTGCGCTTCGGCGACGACGGCGCTGCTGAGGCAGCCGAGAAGCACCTGCTGCGGCGGGGCATCGTGCCGCGGACCTTCGGCCCGGGTCACGCCCTGCGCGGTCATCTGCGCTTCACGGTGCGCGACCGGGCCCAGGACGAGCGGCTGGTGGCGGCCCTGGCCGCCTGGATGGACGGGAGGACAGCATGACGGAGGCACGGCGCGCCGAGCGGGTGCGCGAGACACGCGAGACACGGGTCGCGGTCGCGGTCGACCTGGACGGCAGCGGCACGGCCAGCATCGCCACCGGCGTGGGCTTCTACGACCACCTGCTGACCTCGCTGGCGCACCACTCGCTCATCGACATCGAGATCACCGCGAGCGGCGACCTGGAGGTCGACGACCACCACACCGTGGAGGACGTGGCGCTCGTGCTGGGTGCCGCCATCTCCGATGCGCTCGGCGACCGGGCCGGCATCACGCGCTTCGGGGCCGCCCGGGTGCCCATGGACGAGTCGCTGGCCCAGTGCGCCCAGGACCTCTCGGGCCGCCCCAACGCAGTCATCGAGCAGC
>JBFYUV010000092.1:0-3128 GCA_041299865.1 Chloroflexota bacterium | reverse complement strand
GTTGCTGACCTCGAAGCGATGGCGGTGGCGCTCGTAGATGAGCTCGCTGCCGCCGTACGCGGCGTGGACCTTGGAGCCCGGCATCAGGCGCGCCGGGTAGAGGCCCAGGCGCATGGTGCCGCCCTTCTCCTCCATGTCGCGCTGGTCGGGCATGTAGTCGATGACCGGGGCGGAGGTGAAGAGGTCGAACTCCGTCGAGTTGGCGTCCCCCTCCCCGACGACGTTCCGGGCGAACTCGATGACACCGCACTGCAGGCCCAGGCAGAGGCCCAGGTAGGGCACCTGGCGCTCCCGGGCATAGCGGGCAGCCAGGATCTTGCCCTCGATGCCGCGGTGGCCGAAGCCGCCCGGCACGACGATGCCGGCCGCGCCGGCCAGCCGCTCCTCGTGGTCGTCCTCGCTGAGCGTCTCCGAATCGACCCAGCGCACCTTCACGTCATGCCCGGCCGCCCAGCCGGCGTGGTTGAGCGACTCTGTCACGGAGAGGTAGGCATCCGGCAGCTCGATGTACTTGCCCACGAGTGCGATCTCGAGGCTCGGCTTGGGCGACTTGATACGCTCGACGAGGCCGCGCCAGGCGGACAGGTCAGCGGCATGCACCCGCGATTCCAGGTGCAGGAGACGCACCACCAGCTCACCCAGGCCCCAGTCCTCGAAGTGCAGTGGCACCTCGTAGATGGTGTCCGCGGTGGTGGCCGGCACGACGGCGTCCACGTTGACATCGCAGAAGAGGGCGATCTTCTCGCGCAGGTCATCGTCCACCGGACGGTCGCTGCGGGCGACGATGATGTCCGGCTGGATGCCGATGCTGCGCAGCTCCTTCACGGAGTGCTGCGTGGGCTTCGTCTTGAGCTCCCCGGTGGCGGCCAGGGCCGGCAAGAGCGTGACGTGGACGTAGAGGACGTTGTCCCGGCCCACGTCCTTGCGCATCTGGCGGATGGCCTCCAGGAAGGGCAGCGACTCGATGTCGCCGACCGTGCCGCCGACCTCCACGATGACCACGTCCGCGCTGCCGTCACGCGCGACCCGGCCGATGCGCTCCTTGATCTCGTTGGTGATGTGGGGGATGACCTGCACGGTGCCGCCCAGGAAGTCCCCGCGCCGCTCCTTGGCGATGACAGCCTGGTAGATGCGGCCGGTCGTGACGTTGGAGAGCTGCGAGAGGTTCTCGTCGATGAAGCGCTCGTAGTGCCCGAGGTCCAGGTCCGTCTCCGCCCCATCGTCGGTCACGAAGACCTCGCCGTGCTGGTAGGGCGACATGGTCCCCGGGTCGACGTTGATGTAGGGGTCCAGCTTGAGGATGGAGACAGAGAGGCCCCGACTCTTGAGCAGTCGGCCGATACTGGCGGCCGTGATGCCCTTGCCCAACGACGACGTGACCCCACCGGTCACGAAGACATACTTCGCCACGGCCATCCTTTGCGCTGTGCTGGTGATCCCGATGCTACCGAATCACGGGGCAGTGCGCGAGGCCCTCCTCCGGTCCCGCGGTCGGCGACTCAGGACGTGGCGGCGTCAGCTCCTCGCAGCATCCGCGACCCGTGAACCGGCCAGGTCCTCGAGGACCGTGATGAGCCCGGAATGGTCGTACTCGCCCCGGCCGTTGGCGGCTGCGGCGCGCATGAGCTGCTCCACGATGGCGGCCGCAGGCAGGGCCACGCCGGTCTCGCGGGCCAGCTCGCCGGCGTTCTTGAGGTCCTTGAGATGCAGCCGGATACGGAAGCCCGGCTCGAAATCGCCCGAGAGGAACTTGTCGCGGCGCATCTCGAGCACCTTGGTGGCGGCCAGGCCGCCCTGCAGCACGTCGGCGATGCGGGCGGGGTCCACCCCGGCCGTGGGGCCGAGCACGAGGGCCTCCGCGACGGCCACGATGACGACGCCCACGACGACCTGGTTGCAGACCTTCACGACCTGGCCGGCGCCCGCGGGGCCGACGTGGACGATGGTCTTGCCCATGACTTCGAGGATGGGCCTGGCGCGCTCGAAGGCGGCTTCGCTACCCCCGACCATGATGGACAGCGTGCCGGCGATGGCGCCCTTGTCGCCACCGCTCACGGGGGCGTCTATGGCGTCCGCCCCTGCGGCCGCAGCCCGCTCGGCCAGGTCGCGAGCGACGGCAGGGGCGATGGAGCTCATGTCGATGGCCAGCCAGCCGGGCCGCAGTGCCTCGAAGGCGCCATCCGGGCCGAGGTAGACCTGCTGCACCTCCGGGGAGTCGGGCAGCATGGTGACAAGGACGTCCGTGTCGCTGGCTACCTGCCGCGGCGATGTGCCAGCCGTGGCACCCTCGGCCACCAGATCCTCCGCGGCGGCCGGGACGACGTCAAGGACGGTCACGCGGTAGCCGGCTGTCAGGAGGTTTCGGACCATGGGTCGGCCCATGATCCCCAGGCCGATGAAGCCGATGGAGGTCGAGGCGGTGTCAGTCATCAGGCACGTCCTGCATCTTCGGGTCGGATGTCATCCACTTGGCCGTAGATGAAGAGTATCTCGGCGTGTCCCCCCGGTTGCCACTCGAAGACATGCCACTCCCAGGCGGGCGTGTTGATGACCAGCCCCACCTCCAGATCGACGCGCTCGGGCAGGTCGTCGCGGCCAGGCCCCCAGCGCACCCAGGCGCGGTCTGCCTCCAGGACGACGATGGTCTCCTCGGCGTGGTGGTGCGGCTCCATAGGCCCGTACTCGTCCCCGTAGCGCGCCGTGCCCACGGTCATCTCCTCGCTCGCCAGGCTGGCACCGCGGCCCACGATGCGCTGTACGGCGCGGCCGGGCAGCGGGTCGGCCGGCACCTCAGCGCGTCCGATGGATCTCACGGTCGTGCTCCCTCCTGCTCGCCTCAACCGGCGAACGGCGTGCTTTCATGGCGTGCCCTCTCCGGCTGCGGCGGCGCGCTCCAGCATGCGAGCCACGATATCCCGGCCGGGTCCGCTGATGTGGTCGCTCACGGCACGGGCCACCCGTTCCGCATCGCCGCTGCGCAGGACCGCCAGCAGGTCGCGGTGGCGTCGCACGACGACTTCCGGGTGGGGCCGGTAGAAATCGATGTACGAGAGTAGGCGGCGGCTGTGCGCCTGGATGGCGGCCAGGTGCTCGATGAGCAGCTCGTGATCGGACAGAGCGGACAGGGC
>JBFYUV010000090.1:0-14895 GCA_041299865.1 Chloroflexota bacterium | reverse complement strand
GCCGGAGCCGCCGACTCGGCGGCCATGGGCGCCATGGGCGCCATGGTCGCTGCGGCGGCGGGCTCCACGACCGCGGCGGCGGGCTCGGCGGCCTCCTCGGCAGCGGAGGCCTCGCCGGACGCCTGGCTGGCGACAGCCACGGGCGCGAAGGTCCATTGCGCGCCGCTCTCGCCGGCGCAGGCAGCCACCACGAAGAGGGCCATGAGAGCGGCCATCGCGAGCCGCACGATCGGTGTATTCATGGCCGAGATGCTACGTCATTCGCTCCCGTGAGGCCGCGGAAGGAGCTACCGCCCGCTCGGGCAGCTCGGCGGGTACGAGACCCTGGCGGATGGCCACGCCGGCCGCCTCCGTCCTGCTGCTCACCCCGAGCTTGGCGAGGATCCGCCGGACGTGGACGTGGACGGTGCGCTCGCTGATGAAGAGACGTGCCGCGATGTCTCGGTCGGTCCGGCCGTCGGCCAGGATGTCGAGGACCTCCTGCTCGCGCGGGCTGAGGCCGTAGGCGTCCGCCGGGCGCTTGCGCAGCACGGCGATGACCCGTTCCTCGATGGCCCGGGCAAGGTCAGACCCTGTCGTGCCCGCAGGCCGCCCCGGCCGCCCGGGGCCCATGGCCACCCACGATGGCTCACGGCCCGGACCCACGGCCACGAGCTCCCGGCCGGCCGGTCCGGTCGCCCCCTCGTCCGTCGACTGGCCTGTCACGGTCGTCTCGCGCTCCGCAGACACGTCTGCGGTCACGTGTGCCTCCGCCATGACCGGCAGCGCCACCCGGGCACGGGCCGCCAGGTCTACGATCTCGCGCAGGAGTGGCAGGGCCGGCAGCTCCCGCGCGATGCCGTAGGCCGCTGTCAGCGGTATCCGGGCCGCCTGGCGGGCCGTCTCGCGATCATCCTCGGGAGCGGAAGCCAGGATGGCCAGTGCCTGCCACCAGCGCGCCATGGCCTCCAGGTAGGGCATGGGGCACCCACCCCACGCCGTCGCCAGCTCGTCCCAGGTGGCCGGGTCCGCCGTGCCGCGCACCCGCTGCGCGTGGGCGCGGGCCATGGCCAGGTGGAGCTCGGCCTCCCGGCGGGCTCCCAGGGCCGGCGCGATCGACGAGCGTGCGACATGCGCGGTGGCTTGCGGCAGCACGCGGTCGACGATGGCTCGGGCACGCACGATAAGCCCGGGATCGCTGCTCTCCCGACCCCGGTCGGCGGCCGCGGCGGCGGCCTCCAGGCAGGTCGACGCTGCCCAGGCCACGACGGCCAGCTCGTCGCTCTCCAGCGCCCTCGGCCACTCGCGCTCGGCGATGGACATGGCGCTGGCTGGGTCGCGGGACCAGAGCGCGACGCTGACGGCGGAGCGGAGCACGTACCCGGTCCACTGGCCGGGCGGCACCGTCTCGAGCTGCAGCAGGGCCTTGCCGACCAGGCGCTCAGCCTCCTGGTCGCCACGCGATTCCGTCAGCAGCAGGCCGAGCACGAGAGGCGGCCACCACTCGGCCTCGAGGGCGCTCATACGCCACTCCTGGGCCAGGCGACACTCGGCCTCCGCCTCCTGCCAACGGCCCAGGTGGTACAGGATGTCCGCGCTGTTGCCACGCAGGAAGGCGCCGTAGGAGGCCGCCAGGCCCCCGGCCGCCGCCTCCTCGAGGCTGGCCTGGACGACGGCGAGGGCTTCCTCGCGGCGCGAGTCCAGGTCGAGAAGGGTCGTGCGGTTGGCGGCCACGCGCATGAGGTCGTCCAGCCGGCCGGCCTGCCGGGCGATGACGGCGCTCTTCTCGAGCAGCGTCAGGCCCGCCTCGAGGTCGCCCAGGTAGGCGACGTCCATGCCCAGTGTGCAGAGGGCGTGACCATGCTCGGCCAGCGTCGCCTCGTCCAGCTCCGCGGCATCGATCGCGGTGTCCCGGGCGGCGCGGGCGATGGCGGCGCTCTCGTCGAAGTGCCCGGCGATCATGAGGTGCTGGGCCAGCGACGCCTGGGCCCGAGCACGGATGCGACTGGGCTGCTCGGGCATGATGCCGAGGGCGCGCTCCATCGAGTCGAGTGCACCGTCCAGCTCACCGCCCGCCCACTGGTAGCGACCCAGGTCGGCGTACATCTCGCCGAGGACGAGCCGCGTGGCTGCGTCCCGACCGCCACGCTGGCTGGACGCCACCCGCCTGGCGCGACTCTCGATGGCACGGCGCTGCAGCGCCACGGCACGGCGGAAGTGACCGGCCGACGACGAGGCCGCCGCCGCGCCGGCCAGCAGCGCCGCGCGTTCCTCCGGCGTCACCGCCTCGATGCCGGGCAGCTCCAGCGCCTCCTCGTAGTGCCCGAGCACCGTCTCAGCCGGGTCCAGCTGCAGGGCCGCCGTGGCCGCCCGGATGCAGGCATCGCGAGCCTCGACAGGCCGCCCTGCCCGTGACCAGTGCCAGGCGGCCAGGCCCGGCGATGTCCCGAGCAGCTGCGCCAGCGCGGCATGGATGCCCTTCCGTTCAGGCGTCAGCTCCAGCGCCGCGACCGCCTCGGCCAGGAGCTCGTGGGCGATGCCGACGCGGTCACCCTGCTCGACCAGGAAGCCGCTCTCGATGGCCGCCTCCAGCCCCTGGATGGTGACGCGGCCCTCCGGCAGTTGGACTCGCAGGAGCGGCGCGCGGGGGAGCGGCATCTCGGCCGCGGCCAGCACACGGACGGTGAGGGCCGCCTCACGCGGCAGGGCCTCCAGGCGTGCCCCACACAGCTCATCGAACGGATCGGAGAGTCGCACGCCGGCCAGCACCTCCGCGCTGCTGGCCAGCCAGAGGGCCACCAGCGGGTTGCCCCGCGCGCCCTCCACGATGGAGGGCATGAAGTTGGCGCGCGTCCGGTCTCCCGGCGCATCGGCCACGAGCTGCTCGATATCCCTGGCGGCCATCGGATCGAGCGCCAGGCGGACGACGTCGGGGTCGTCGGCCAGCCAGCTGGCCAGCTCCCGGACGGGATGGCGGCGGTGCAGCACGTCCGGCTGGTAGCTGACCACGAGGCAGACCGGGAGCGAGCGGCCGACGGTCTGGAGCGCCTTGATGAGGCCCCGTGTGGCGGGGTCGGCCAGGTGGATGTCCTCCAGCGTCAACAGCGTGACACCCCCGTCGGCGAGCCGTTCGAGGGTCCCGAGGATCGACTCGACGACGCGTCGCCCAAGCTGGTCCGGCGCGATGAGGTGTGGGGCGCGGCGGTCGATGCCAAGGCTCTCGAGACGCTCGGCCAGGCCGGGCACCAGCAAGCAGAGGTCGTGGCCGGCAGGGCCGACGGCGGCCGCGAGGCGGTCATCGGGCAGGCCCAGGAGCACGCCGGCGAGCGCATCGCCCACAGCCTGGTAGGGCACGCCGACGGCAGGGCCGTACGCTCGGCCGCGGCAGGCCACCACGCCGGGCACCACCCCGACCCGATCCAACAGCTCATCGAGGAGCCGCGTGCAGCCGATGCCGGCTGACCCCGTGAGCACGACGCGCCCCAAGCCTCCCTCGGCGACGCGGCGCACGGCCTCAGCCAGCTGGGCCAGCTCGCGCTCCCGGCCCAGGAACGCCATGTCCCGAAGCATAGACGCCGCGTGCAACATACTTCCGGCGTGCCCGACGACCCCGCACCGCTCCGCGCCGCCCCGCACCCCTCCAATCTGCTCAACGAGCTCAGCGGCGAGGAGTGGCTGTACTTCACCAAGTCGCTGCTGACGACGGCCTACCCGTCGGAGCTGGGGCACGCGGCGCGCAAGGCTCACGGCGCCAACAAGCCGCCGCGCCTCATGGCGCGGCTCATCGAGTTCTTCACCAAGCCCGGCGAGCTGGTGCTCGATCCCTTCGCCGGGGTCGGAGGGACGCTGCTCGGAGCCGCCGTCTGCCGGGCGCCCCGGCGCGCCCTGGGCTTCGACCTCGAACCGCGCTGGGCAGCCATCTACGAGGCGGTCGTGGCGGCAGCTTCAGCGGAGCGCGACGGGTCGGGAGCAGAGCTGCGCGACCTGGGTGAGAGCGATCCGGGCGGTCCGCGCACCTTCGATGCCTCAGGTTGCCGGCTGCTGGTGGGGGACGCCGCCCGGCTCATCGAGGACCTCGACGCTGCCAGCGTGGACTTCGTGGCCACGGACCCGCCCTACAACCCACAGCTCAAGGTGACGATGTCCGGCGGCCCGCTCGCCGAGCGCTTCGCCAACCGGCGCACCGACTACGCCATGATCACCGACGACCCGGCGGACCTCGCCAACAGCGCCACCTACGCCGAGTACCTCGAGCGCATGGGGGCGCTCTTCGGCCAGCTCAGGCGCGTCCTGCGCGAGCGGCGCTATGCCGTCGTCATCGTGCGCGACGTGTACCAGGACGGCCGCTACCGCTTCGTGGCCTCTGACTTGGCAGCCCGCGCCGAGCCCCACGGCCTGGTGCCCAAAGGCGACCTCATCTGGTACCAGGCCGGCACACGACTGCGGCCCTACGGCTATCCCCACGCCTTCGTGCCCAACATCGTCCACCAGCACATCCTGGTGCTGCGGGCGGAGTAGGCCGCGGGCTCAGCGATGGAGCCCGCGCGTCGTCGAGGGTGTCAGCCGAGCAGGCGGCTGCGCACCGATTCGTCGCTGGCCGCGTCGATGACCGCGAGGGCCATGGCCAGGGCGCCGTCGAAGATGGCCTGGTCGGCAGAGGGCTCCGCACAGGCGGCCGCGAACTCGGCCTGGTGGTTGACCGAGCCGTGGGTCTCGATGCCGATGAAGGGATGGATGGCAGGCACCTCGTGGGAGACGTTGCCCATGTCCGTGGAGACCGGCATCGAGGGCGCCTCGGAGAAGACCCTGCCCAGCTCCTCCGCGCGGCGGCGATAGAGCCTCGCCAGCTCGTGGTCGTGACGCATGTCGCTGTAGGCCGCGTCCAGCCCGATGTCCAGGCTGGCCCCGGTCGCGAGTGCGCCGGCCTCGAAACAGTTGCGCACGAGCCGCAGGAGCTCATCCATGCGTGCCCGCGTGGCGGCCCGGACCATGTAGTCGGCGGTCACGTGGGCCGGGATGATGTTGGCTGCCTCACCGCCCCTGGTGACGATGCCGTGGACGCGGTCGCCCGGCTGCAGCTGCTGGCGCAGCAGGCCGATGGCCGTCTGGGCCACGACCATGGCGTCGGCGGCGTTGATGCCCTTCCAGGGGAAGCCAGAGGCATGCGCCTCGCGACCCCGATAGGTCACGCTGAGCTGCTGCACGGCGATGAGGTCGGGCTCCGCCACATCCTCCGGCCAGGGGTGCACCATGAGCGCGGCGTGGACGTCGCGGAAGAAGCCCGCCTCGATGAAGCCGATCTTGCCCCCGCCGCCTTCCTCGGCCGGCGTGCCCACGACGCTCACGCGCAGGCCGAGACGTTCCGCGACCGGCGCCAGGGCCAGGCCGGCCCCCAGGGCCGCCGTGCAGATGACGTTGTGACCGCAGGCGTGCCCGACACCTGGCAGGGCGTCGTACTCGGCACAGAGGGCCACGTGGAGCGGACCCGGCCCCCTGCCGCCCACGAACGCGGTGGCCATGCCGGCCGTGCCCCGCTGGACCTCGAAGCCAGCCTCCTCGAGGGCCTCGGCCAGCCAGGCCGAGGCGTGGTGCTCCTCGAACCCGACCTCCGGGTCGGCGTGGATGCGATGCGAGAGCTCGACCAGCCCGGGACGGGCGGCCTCCAGGGCTGCCCGGGCCAGGGCGGGCATGTCAGCGTTCATGGCCAGAGTCTAGTCCGCCCGACCCCGCGAAGGACCGGGGTCAGGTGGATGGTGCCGTCGGACCGGCGAGTGGCCCTGCTGGCCTGTCAGAAGCCGGTCGTCGTCCCGTTGCGGGTGCGCGCCGCGGTGCCCACCGTGCTCGTGGCGCGTACCGGGCTACTGGTACGCGAAGCAGCGCTCATGGTGCGCGGTGCCACGAGGAGCGTCTCCAGGCGCAGGGCCTCGGCGACAGGGCTGCGTCGCGGCGTGCTGGCCGCTTCGAGGCCCGGCGCGGCGACCGATGTCACAGCAGACGTGCTCGCCGTGCTTCCGCCGGGCGAGGTGCCCGGGGACCCGCTTGGCGTGGTCGGGGTGGCCGCCGCGCCGGACCTGGGCGCTGGCGGAGCCGACTTGGCGGCGGAGGAGGGCGTGACGGCGGGAGCCAGCTTGGTGGCCGTGGGCGCCGCGGCCGGCGGGATCACGGGGCTTCCCGTCAGGCTTGCGATCTCGGCCTTGGGCTCCGTCCGGACCTCACCCCGAAGCGGTGCGCTGCCACGGATCGTCGTCGAGGCATCGCGGGGTGCCTCGGCGAGCATGTGCATCTCGCCCTCCACGGAGGCGCCCTCGTGGAGCATGAGGCGGTAGGTCTCGACGCGGCCGTTGATGCGGCCGCTGGCGTGGGCCTCCAGGCGTTCACGGCAGGTCAGGTTGCCGGTGAACTCACCGGCCACGATGGCCTCGTCGACGAGGACGTCGGCATCGACCCTGGCGCCGTCCTCGATGCGCACGCGCATGGCCTCGATGCGGCCCTTGACGGAGCCGATGACGACGACGGTGCCGCGGGACGTGAAGGTGCCCTCGAAATGGTCGTCCCGGGCGATCACGGAATCGTCGGGACCCGGGCGCGCGTCCACGGCGGCCGGGGTCGGGACCGGGGCGGGGCCAGGGGCGGGCATGGTGTAGGCCGGCATCACGGGCTTGGCCGGCTGCGGGGGCAGCTCGCGCATGCCGACCGGAGCTGGGGTCTGATCGGCGGCAGGCTGATCCGCGGACTGACTGAACATGGGCACCTCCTCAGATGGACCGCCAGTGTAGGCGCGCAGGCACCCGATTCCGGGCCCCGCGACGGCCCCGCAGCGCGAAGGTGGTGCGCGCACGCCACACTTCGGCGCCCATCAGCCGGCCCGGCCTCTGGCTACCATTGGCGGCCGACGGATCGACCACACAGGCAGTGGCCCAGGAGGCAAGGATGGCGACGAAGGCGGACTTCAGCGAGATCGAGTGGCAGGCCATGCAGCGCGGGGTGACCGGCGCCGGCATGCTCGTGTCGGTGGCCGACCAGGACTTCAGCGACAGCTTCGGCGAATCGAACGCACTGGCGAAGTACCTTGCCAGCCAGCGAACCATCGGCGCGACCGAGCTCGTGCGTGAGCTGGGGGCCACGCACGGGACCGGGTTCGGACTGTTCAGCAAGCCCGAGGAGGTCCGCGCGGGCACGCTCGAGGCGCTGCGCTCAACGGTCGCTACGCTCGGGGCCAAGGCACCCGAGGAGGTCGAGCCCTATCGCGGGCTCGTGCTCGGGGCGGCATCGGCCGTGGCCGAGGCCAAGGGCGGCGTGAAGCCCGCCGAGGAGGTCGCCCTGGCGGCCATCAGGGAGGCCCTCGGCGTCGCCTGAGCCACCGCTCGGCAGGGGCCTGCGGATCGGTCGTCGCTGGCCGTCGAGGCCACGATATGCTGCCTCACGGTCCGGGCCATGACCCAGGCCAGGCAGGCAACCAGCCATGGAGGGAGTTACTCATGGTCCGACGAGCGTTCACCCTGCGCCTCAAGCCCGGCGCCCTGGACGAGTACGTCCGGGAGCACAACGCGATCTGGCCGGAGCTGGTTGCCGAGCTCGGAGGGCAGGGCATCAGCGAGCTCACCATCTTCGAGCGCGACGGCGACCTGTTCGTGTACTGCGAGGCCACCGACTACGAGGCGATGGACCGCGTCTGGGCCAGCGATGTCCACGACCGCTGGGCCAAGGTCATGGACCCGCTCATCGGTGTCAATGCCGACAACAAGGTGGAGGCCGTGCCGGTCACCGAGATCTGGCACCTTGACACCGGTGCCGCCAAGGCCTGAGCCGATCGGCCGGGGGTCGGGGATGGTCGATGGGCCGACCCCGATCCGCCGGTGGATGACCGACCGAACCTCGCGGCCGATGACTGACCAGCAGGCCCGATGACCGACCAGCAGGACCGCGTCGCTGTCGTGACCGGCGGCGGACGCGGCCTGGGCCAGGCCATCGCCTTGGGGCTGGCGGAGCGCGGCGCGCACGTCGTGGCCGTGGCCCGATCCGCGCACCAGCTCGGGGAGACCGAGCGGCTGGCGGCTGGCCTCCCGGGTAGCGTGGTGGGCCTGGCCTGCGATGTAGCCGACCACGAGGCCGTCGCCGAGCTGGGCCGACGCGTGCTGGAGCGCCTCGGGCCGCCGACCATCCTCGTCAACGCGGCTGGCGTCTTCGGGCCTATCGCGCTCGTCCAGGACGCCGACCCGGAGGCCTGGCAGCGGACCATCCTCGTCGATGCCGTGGCCGCCTTCTACACCGCCCACACCTTCCTGGGCAGCATGCTCGAAGTCGGGTGGGGCCGCATCGTCAACGTCAGCTCGGCGGCGGCGCTGCATCCACCCGGGCCCATCAACAGCGCCTACGGCACTGCCAAGGCGGCCCTCAACCAGTTCACGCGGCATCTCGCGGCGGAGATCGCGGGCAGCGGCGTGACGGCCAACGTCATCCACCCGGGCGATGTCAAGACCGCCATGTGGGCGGACATCCGCGAGCGGGTGGCCGGCCTCGGCGCCGTCGCCGCGAACTACGTCGCCTGGGCCGACTGGGTGGCCGAGACAGGCGGTGATCCGCCGGAGAAGGCCGTCGCCCTGGTGCTGCACCTCACCTCCGACGTGGGGGGCGCCATCAACGGGCAGTTCTGCTGGATCGACGACCCGCTCCAGGCTCCCGTGCCCAGCTGGGACCCGCCAGCCGAGAGCAGGCCCTGGATGACCGACTGACGATCTGCCACCAGACAGCCGAGCGATCCTGTCAGCCGCCAAGCACGGCCGCTCGGCAGCCCGGCGCCGCCTCTCAGCTGCCCAGCGCCGCCTCTCAGCCGCCCAGTGCGGCCTCCATGACGTCGAGCGGCGCCTCGACACCGGTCCACTTGGCGAAAGCGGCAGCGCCCTGCCGGGCCAGCATGCCCAGGCCGCCGATGGTCCAGTGACCGCGCTCCCGCGCCCAGCCAAGGAAAGCCGTCTCCGCACGCTCGGGGTTGAGGTCGCAGACGACAGCGGCCGGCGAGAGGGCCGCCAGGTCGACGTCCACGCGCTCCTCGGCCGCCGCGCCGCTGCCCATGCCCACGGGCGTGCAATCCACGAGGACGTCACAGGGCGGCACGATCAGGCGTCCGTGCCAGGCCAGCGAGATGACCTCCACGCTGGTGCGCTGCTCGAGCAGTGTCGTCAGCGCATCCCGCCTGGCTTCACCGCGGTTGGCGACCGTGATGCGCCGGGCGCCGGCCAGGGCCAGCTCCACGGCGACGGCCCGCGCGGCGCCACCAGCGCCCAGCAGCACGACGTCGAGGCCGGCCGGGTCGATGCCCTCGTCGCGCAGCGACCAGAGGAAGCCGCTGCCATCGGTGTTGGAGCCGATGAGGCGCCCATCGGGCTGGCGGACGACCGTGTTGCAGGCGCCGCTGATCTCCGCCGAGGGCTCCAGCCTGTCCAGCAGCGGGATAGCCGCCACCTTGTGGGGGATGGTGAAGTTGAGCCCGCCGAAACCGAGGAGCCGGGCGGCCGACAGGGCCGCCGGCAGATCCTCAGCCCGGACGTGGATATCGAGGTAGCGCCAGTCGAGCCCGGCCGCCTCGAAGGCCAGGTTCTGCATCCGCGACGTCGGGTTGCCCTCGACCGGGTCACCGTAGAGGGCGACGTACTGGGTGACCATGCTCTGCCTCCCTGCTGGTGTCCTAGTTCCCCGGCCACGATGAGTCGGCGTCGAAGATGACAGGCCGATGGTGACGCGCCGGGCCCACCCGCGGTCCTCGATCAGCGATCCGCGACGGCCTCCGCCACAGCCCTGATCCTTGCCACCCGATCGGGCCGTTCGCGCACGAAGCGCTCGATGCCGGCCAGGATCTGTTCCGGCCCCAGGCCGGCCTCCGCCATGACCTCGTCGACGCTGCCGCCGGTCCGCCAGCGGTCGTCGCGGTCGGCGCAGAGCGTGTACTCCTCGGCCACAGGACCGCTCAGCCAGTCGGCCATGAGGCGCCGGGCGCCGTTCGTGACGGCCATGGCGTCCCAGCGGTCGGCCTGGCTGATGGTGGCCTCTCGATACGCCGCATCCTGCAGCCGGAAGAGCTGCGGGCTGATGGCGGCCACGATCTTGACGTTGAGGCCCGCGCGGTCGAGCTCGGGCAGGATCTTCACCACGTTCGCCGTGGGCACCGTGCCGCGCACGAAGACCGTGCCCATGGGTGGCTGCCCGTCGCGGAAGGGGCGCATGACATAGGCGCCCCGTGCCGCCTCGAAGTGCGAGGGGATGCCTAGCGCCTCGCGGTCAGGAATGGGCACGGGCGGGCGGGTCAGGTGGAGGGCCACGATGGGCACGTCGGTGGCCAGCGCGGCACCCAGCACGACCGGCACCTCGTTGTGCTCCCAGGGGTGCAGATCGATGACGGCACCTTCGGGGAAGAGCTGCGTCACACCCGTCTCGAAGATGCCGAAGTGGGTCCGCGAATCCTCCGCGGTCTCGGGGCCTGAGTGGCCGGCGATCCAGATGATCTTGCCCAGCTTGAGCTCGCTGTCCTGGGCCATCTGGGAAAAGAGGCGCAGCGGGCCGTACTTGAGGTACGAGAACGACGCATACGTCGAGCAGGCGCCCCAGAAGCCGTCGAAGGCTTCGCGCGCGTCCGGCGCGAAGCTGACCGAGGCCATGCCGGCCAGGATGCCGGCGTTGGCCATCTCCGTGATCTCCTGGGGCAGGACGGCGCCACGCGGGTTGGCGTCGCGTTCGTACCAGCCCCAGCCGGGCAGGTCGCCGAAGTCCTTGGCGAAGCCGGCCACGTTGGTGGACTCGGCGAGGTCCGCCGAGCAGGCGATGATGAGCGGGCGGCCGTGGCGCTGGCGCGCGTAGGCGTTGACCCAGCTGCCCCAGGTGCCCAGCGCCGCCCGGTTGGGCTGCATCTCGCCCGGGGCGCGGTACAGCTCGGCGGGATAGGAGCGGAAGTCGGTGATGGCCGGGTCGCTGAAGATGGCGGCCGTGTCACCGCCGAGCGTGCAACCCGCGATGGCATCCGGCACCGAGGCAGCCAGGTCCGTGAGGCGGTCCGACAGCCAGCGCACGGTGGCCTCGTCCCGGGTCAGCACGGAGAGCGCCAGCTGCAGGTTGGCTGCGGCCTGCGCCCCGCGTGCCTCCGGATCGTCCGGGGCCGGTTCACCGGCTCCCTCGTAGGCGATCCCGTGGCGCTCGCAGAAGCCCTCGCGGCCAGCCCAGAAGGCCGGGCTGTTCAGAGCATGCGGGATGCCGTGGGAAGCCGCATCCTGCTTGCCGTAGCCGCGGCCCTTCTGCGTGCGGAACCAGGCCATGGTGGGCAGACCCGCGGGGTTGTCACCTCGCGCTGCCTCCAGCGCCGTGCGCAGGACCGGCTCCCAGGCCATGCCCTCCGGGGTGCCCAGCGTGCGCCAGCCGTGCGATCCGAACCAGTCCTCGGGCGTGCCGTAGATGACCGAGGAGGCGGCCCGCGGGTCGATGCCGAAATCGTTCCAGTCGACGAGGAAGACGAGGTTGCCCAGGCCCAGGCCCCAGGCCGAGTTGAGCGTCTCGTGGGTGACGCCTGGCGTCAGGCCGCCCTCCCCTTCCACGACGAAGACCTTGACCTCCCCGCAGCCGGCCATCTTGAGCGCCAGCGCCTCGCCGGCGGCGACGGGCATGCCGTGGCCGGAGGGACCCGTGTTGGCCTTGAAGAGCAGGGTCTTGCCGGCCATCTCCGCGTGTCCGGGCAGGCCGCCGCGGTGTCGGAAGGTCAGCAGGTCCTCCCAGGTGAGGGCCCAGCGGCCGTCGTCCGGGAAGGCGAAGCGGGCGTCACCGTCGAGGGCGTGGCGGGCCCGCATGGCCTCGTTGAGCGTCGCGAGCGTGGCGTAGATGAGGGGCACCGTGTGCCCTGCCGAGAGGACGAAACGGTCGGAGAAGGTGCGCCAGGGCCGCAGCACGTCCCAGCGCATGGCCCCGGAGAGCAGCGTGCCCAGGACGAAGTGGACCTTCGAGCGAGAGCCGCCGGGATGGCCCGACTGGCGGTAGTTGAGGGTCAGGTCGATGAGCTCATCGACGACATCCTTGACGACCTCGAGCCGAGCCGCGTCAACGGGGGTCAGCGGCGTGGGGTCGAAGCCCGGCGAAGCGGTCGAGGGCGTGGTCATGGGGGTGGGTCCTCCGTGTCGGTCAGCGGGTTCAGGTGAATGTCTTCTCGACGGCGCCGAGCGTGGAGAACGACGCGACATACTTTGAGCCGCGCTCGATGGGGGTGATGGGGGTCAGGGTCCCGGTCATGACGAGCATGCCGGCCGCCAGCGAGCGTCCTCGTGCGGCCATCTTGTTGGCGAGCCAGGCCACCGCGTTGGCTGGGCTGCCAAGGGCCATCTCGCCGCGTCCTTCGGCGAACGCCTCGCCATCCTTCGAGAGGACGACCGTCTCGTTCAGCAGGTCCACCTGATCGACGGCCAGCCAGCCGGCGCCACCGAGGACGATGCGCGCCGAGAAGCCATTGTCGGCGAAGAAGTCCGGGTAGGGACACTTCCAGTCGAGGATGCGCGCGTCGCAGATCTCGAACGAGGCGCGCACGGCATCGGCGGCCGCGAGCACGTCTGCCGCGGTGACCCCCGGTCCCGACAGGTCACGGCCGAGGCGCACGCAGATCTCGGACTCGATCTTGGGAGCGATCATCTCGGCCAGGGCCAGGCTGCCACCCGTTTCAAGGACCATGCCGCCCAGGAGATAGCCGTAGGTGGAATCGGGAAGGCCCATCTTGTCGCGCACGGCGATGTTCGTGAAGCCGACCTTGTAGCCGACGACGCGTTCGCCGGCTGCCTCGCGGCGGGCGATGTTCGACTCGCAGATGTCGTGGGCCATGTCCAGCGTCAGGCCATCCTCGACGAGGTCGGAGACCGGTCCGATGGCCGTGCGTGAGGCCTCCGCGCCGCGCAGCACCGCGGCGATGCGCTCGATGTCACTCATCTGGTTCCCTCCCTGCGCTGCGGCCTGCCACCTCGTCGGGCAGCGAACCCTTACCAGCGCGACAGGGTCAGGTCAGTGACCGGGCCGATGACGCCACCGGTGCGTACCCTCCATCTTGCACCAGCGGCCGCCGGTCGGTCGGACTCAGACAGCCACTGACTGACCAGCCTGTCGCACAGGGCGTGTGGCATGCTCGGCGTCGGGCCATCCCGCGACGCGCCGACCATGCATGAGGAGAGACATGCCAACGATACGCATCAGCGCCGGCTCGGTCAGCGCCCTCGCGGAGCTGGCCGATACATCGACGGCGCAGGCGATCCTGGACGCCCTGCCCATCATGGGCAGCGCGTCCACCTGGGGCGACGAAGTCTACTTCGCCATCCCTGTCACCGCCGACGAGGACGGCGCCAGGGCCGTGGTGGAGATCGGCGACATCGCCTACTGGCCGCCCGGCGCCGCCTTCTGCATCTTCTTCGGTCCGACACCGGCATCGAATGGGAGCGAGATTCGCCCCGCGAGCCCGGTCAACGTGGTGGGCCGGATCGTGGGCGACGCAGCTGCGTTCAGACAGGTGCGCGACGGCACGACCGTGAGGGTGGAATTGGCAGACGAGGGGCGGTCCGAAGAAGCTGTGCGCGGATGAGCTGCGGGACCGCCACCGAGGCCCGCCCCGGCACCCGACGACGCACCCCGCGCCTGCGTATCCTCGGAACATGGGGAGCGAAGCGCTGATCCTGGCCATCGACCAGGGCACCACCAACACCAAGGCCATCCTCGTCGACCGGCAGGGCACCATCGTGAGCCAGGCGGCGCGGCCGATGGGCATCGAGTACCCGCAGCCGGGCTGGGTCCAGCAGGACGCGAGCGCGATCTGGCAGGCCGTCCGCGAGTGCATCGACGAATGCCTCGCGGCAGCCGGCTCCCCTGTCGTGGCTGCCATCGGCATCTCCAACCAGCGCGAGACCGGGGTCGCCTGGGAGCGCGCCAGCGGTGCGCCCATCGGCCCGGCGGTCACCTGGCAGTGCCGCCGTTCGGCGGACCTCTGTGAGCGCCTGCGCGCGGCGGGCCGCGGGCCGGAGATCACGGCACGAACGGGCCTGCCCGTCGATCCCATGTTCACCGCCGGCAAGCTGCGCTGGCTGCTGGATGCCGCCCCGGACGGGCAGAGTCGGGCGGCCGCAGGCGAGCTCTGCGTGGGCACGGTGGACAGCTGGCTGCTCTGGAACCTCACGGGCGGGGCCCAGCACCGCACCGACGTCAGCAACGCCTCGCGCACGCAGCTCATGGACATCGGCGCCGGCGCCTGGGACGCCGGTCTGTCCGAGGCCTTCGGCGTGCCGCTGGCAGCGCTGCCGGAGATCCTGCCCTCGCGCGCCATCTTCGGCGAGTCGGTGGCCCTCGGGGCGCTGCCGGCCGGCGTGCCCATCGGGGCGCTGGTCGGTGATTCGCACGCCGCGCTCTTCGGTCAGGCCGGCTTCGAGCCCGGCTGCGTGAAGGCCACCTACGGCACGGGCAGCTCGCTGATGATGCCGACGCCCCGGCTTCTCGAGGCCGGCGGCGGCGTGGCCGCCACGATCGCCTGGGGGCTCGACGCCATCGTCTACGCCCTCGAGGGCAACATCTACGCCACGGGCGCGGCGGTCCAGTGGGTGGCGGATTTCGCGGGTTTGGCCGGCCCAGGCGCGGTGGCCGAGCTGGCTGCCAGCTGCCCGGACAGCGAAGGCGTCTACCTTGTGCCGGCCTTCACAGGCCTCGGTGCGCCGCACTGGGACGACGCGGCGCGCGGCCTCGTCAGCGGCCTGACCCGGGGCTCAAGCCTGGCACAGCTCTCGCGCGCGGCCGTGGAATCCATCGCCTACCAGGTGCGCGACGTCTTCGACGTCATGCAGGCCGCCAGCGGCGGGTCCCTTCGGGTGCTGCTGGCCGACGGCGGCGTCACCCGCAACGCGCAGCTCATGCAGTTCCAGG
>JBFYUV010000086.1:0-3109 GCA_041299865.1 Chloroflexota bacterium | reverse complement strand
CCTGCGATGCTACGCGGCCGGCGTGCCAGCTCGCGCGGCACGCGGTGCAGTCCTACAGGGCGATGGGCGTCGGAGTCGGCGTTGGCGTGGGGGTCGGCATCGCGGCGGACGTGATGCTGATGCGCGCCGAGATCTGATTGTTGGTCGGATCGTCGTCGGGGTTCAGGGACTCGACCGCGGCCGTGATGTCGAGATGCGCATCACCGCCTGCCTGGATGCTGCAGCCGCTGGCGATGCTGAAGTCGGCATCGACGTATGCGCCCGGCCAGACGGACTCCAGCACCGAGCTGCCGGTGTGGTCGACGCCGCAGGTCACGGCGGTCCCCACCTGGGACAGCTGCACCTCGACCGGTCCGGACCGCTTGCTGCCCAGGTTCCGGACCCGGACCGTGAAGTCGATGGGCGCATCCTTCGCGGCGCTCACCGGGGCGATGATGCTGACAGAGAGGTCCGACTCCTCGCAGCGCACGACGCGGTCGCCACCGGCCGCCGGATAGCAGCCGTCCCGGCCTTCCCCGCCATCGAGGAGGTCCCGTCCCGCGCCGCCCTTCAGCTCGTCGTTGCCGGTGCCGCCGAAGATGCGATCCTTGCCGGTCCCGGCGTCGATGAGGTCGTTGCCCGTGCCGGCACAGATGACATCGTCACCGCCGCCGCTGAAGATGCGGTCCGAGCCGCCCTTGGCCACGATGACATCCCGCCTGGGAGTGCCCTGCATCACCTGCGACTTGGCCGTGCCGACCATGGTCGCCTTCTGCCCATCGCACCTCGGCTTGGCCGCCATCGCGGTGCTGCTGACGCCGGGGATGGCGAGCAGGGCGGCGATGAGCGCGAAGACGATGACTCGAGCCATTGGCTGTCCCTCTCGGTTCGTACGGCCCCCCAAGCCTAGGGCCGATGCGCCATCGATGCCAGCGCGGGAGTGACATCCGGCCCCTGCGCGCACGACCAGCCACGCTACAGGGCACCGGCGCTGCGGCGTTACGCTGGCCGTCATGCCTCACATCCGCGTCGATGTCACCGGCCGCATCCGGGCCTGGTCACGGCGCTGGGGTCCGCTGCTGCCCGTGCTCGGCGCGGAGCTCATCATCATGATCGGCTTCGGTGCGCTGCTGCCTGTCCTGCCCCTCTTCGTGCAGGAGCAGGGCATCGATGCTGCCCAGCTCGGTCTCATCGTGGCCGCCTGGCCCATCGCCAAGCTCATCTCCGAGCCCTTCTTCGGCTGGTGGGCGGACCGCCACTCGCGCAAGCCCCAGATGGTCGCGGGCCTGATCATCTTCGCCGTGGTCAGCCTGCTGCCCATCTTCTTCACGACGTTCGCGGCGCAGTTCGTCCTGCGCTTCCTGGCCGGGGCGGCCATCGGCATGTACGACCCGGCGGCCCGCGGCATGATCGTGGACGCCACGGAGCCGGACGAGCGGGGTGAAGCGTTCGGCTACTACGGCGCCTTCCAGGTCGGCGGCTTCGTCTTCGGCCCGGCCATCGGCGCCCTCGGTGCGGCCATCTTCGGCGGCTACGCCTTCCCCTTCGTCTTCACCTCCGTCCTGGCCATCGTGGCGATGGTCGTGCTGGTCATCACGCTGCCCGCCCATCCACACGTCGTGGAGGCACCCGAGTTCGTCCATCACCCGGACGCCCGACCCACGCCCACCGGGATGCCCTACGCCGGAGCAGAGACGATGGCCGTCCCCGCCGAGCCACCCGACGCGACGTCGCAGGCGCCCATCTCGGCGCTCTTCAACCGGGTGGTCGTGGCAACCCTCGTGCTGAGCTTCGGTCTGCACCTGTCCTTCGGCGTCTACGAGGTCATCTGGAGCCTGTACCTCGTGGCGCTGGGGGCAACGGTCGCCTGGGTCGGCCTGTCGTTCGTGGTCTTCGGGATCCCGGAGATGATCGCGGCACCCATCGCGGGCCGCTGGGTGGACCGCAAGGGGCCCATCCCCTTCATCACCGTCTGCGGCCTGGCCATCATGCTGGCCGGGGTGGGCTACACCCTCGTCAGTGACCCGTTCACGGCCACCCTCATCGTGCCCTTCGAGGCCATCGCCACCGCGGCCATGGGCCCGGCCCTCTTCACGATGCTGGCGCGCGGGACGCCACGCGGGCGCGCCTCCACCGCGCAGGGTCTCTACGGGGCTGTCTCGACTCTGGCCATCATCGTGGCCTCCATCGTCGCGGGGGCGCTCTTCGAGCAGGGCATGGATCTGCCCTTCTGGTTCTTCGTGATCGGCGTCGGCATCTGCCTGGTGCTGGGCCTGCTCATTTATCGCAGCGCGCAGGTCCCGTCAACCGCTATCGAGCCCAGCACCGCCCCGACGCGATAGGGCTCGCACGCGTGACAGCCGCCCGCGGGATGGCGCCCGCGCCCACCCGATGGCGCCCGCACCCACCCGATGGCGCCCGCGCGGATGCTTCCACGCCACCAGGACGAGTGACCCTCGTTTGGGGGTCCATTCGGCCATTTGACAGCCGATGTAAACGTTGTCATGCTCTGAACCAGAGTCAAGGAGGTTCGTTCTGATGTCATTGGTCCTTATGTTGTCGGTGGTCATCCTGCTGGCGGCGGTCGTGCTCATCGAGTTTCGCGCCATCCGCGAAGGCGACGAGCGTCGTCGGCACGCACCGGGCTACGCCCTGGTGATGGGTGGGCTGGTCATGATCGGTATCGGTATCGCGGCGGCCTTGACCGACGAAGGGTTCGTCGCCGTCCTGGTGTCGCTGGCCGGCCTGTTGGCCGTGGCCCTGGCCACCACGCAGCACAAGAGGGTCGTCATCGGCTGACCTGGCCGACGGCCCAGCAACACGAATACTGCTCAAGCGGAGCCCGTCCGGCACCTCTTCCGGACGGGCTCACCTCTTGTCTGCAAGACCGGTGGCCGGTGTGCCGGAACCCTATGCGCTGGTGAATGAATCAGCCACCCTGGCACCACTTGAGAGGCCGCGGCCCCGTTCGTGTCGTCGATCCGAGTCGCCGGTGACTGCGATGACGCCCTGTTCGTCATCCCATGCTGTGCTGACTGGGACCGACACCGTCAGGGCGCGTGAACGTGGCGTGGGCCTGTCTACTTGGCTGGCTCAGTCATGGGTGAATGATGGGTGCCGCGCTGCCAGG
>JBFYUV010000085.1:0-11223 GCA_041299865.1 Chloroflexota bacterium | reverse complement strand
GCTGGCCATGGCCTTCGTGATCATCAGCGGTGAGATCGACCTTTCGGTGGCGTCCGTGATGGGTCTCTCCGCCGTGATCATGGGCGTGCTCTGGCAGGCCGGCCTGCCCATCGAGCTCGCTGTCATCGTCGCCATCATCAGCGGTGCCGCATGTGGCCTCTTCAATGGCTTCTGGGTCGCCGTCGTGGGCCTCCCCTCGCTGGCTGTCACGCTGGCCGGGCTGATCGGCTTCCGGGGCCTGGCGTACTTCCTCGTCGAGGGCGAGTTCATCACGGGTCTGCCCGACCAGTTCAAGGCCATCGCGCAGCAAGACCTGGTCGGCCCGATTCCGACATCGGTCTTCCTGTACGCCATCTTCATCGTCATCGCCGTGGTGCTCCTGCATGCCACTGGGTTCGGTCGCTACGTGTATGCGGTCGGCAACAGCAACGCCGCCGCAACCTACTCCGGTGTCAGGGTGGTGCGGGTGAAGCTGGCTGTGTTCACGATGTCCGGCATCGTGGCGGCGATCGGTGGGCTCATCATCGCGTCACGCTTCGGGGCCGTGCGGGGTGGAACCGCAGAGGGCTTCGAGCTGGAGATCATCACCATGGTGCTGCTGGGCGGTGTCAGCATCTTCGGTGGCTCCGGGACGATGATCGGGGTGATCCTGGCCACCCTCCTGGTCCTGAACCTGCGCAACGGCATGGATCTCGCGACCATCAGCGGCAACACCCAGCTGGGCGTGGTCGGCCTGCTGCTGATCTTCTCGGTGCTGCTCCCGAACCTCGGGTCGAGATTGCGTGATCGATACCGCGCGCGGCAAGCCCGATCGGCCCAGGCAGCAGCCTCGACCCTCGAGTGACCCAGCCACAAGGGCCGATCCACCTTCACCGGCGTACTTCGTGGGGTTACCATTCGGTAGGTGACGAGTCCCCGCCGGGCGCGCCTCGCGCTTGGGAATCAAGGATAGGGATCTCGCATAGGAGGAGGATCGCATGAGACTGCCTCGTAGCGCCGTAGTTGCGGCCATGTCTGTCGCGCTCACGGTCTCTGGCGTGGGCGGCGCCACGCTCGCTCAGGATGGCGAGCCCGCGGTGGCGACCCCCGGGCAGGACGTCAAGATGATGCTGCTGCCCAAGTTCCTCGACAACGAGGTGTTCGTGCAGGCGAACGATGGCGCCCTTGAGGCTGCAGCAGAGCTGCAGAACCCAACGGCACATGACTTCGTCGGCCCCGCTTCCACGGATCCCGGCTCGGAGCAGATCTCGTACGTGGTCAATGCTCCGGTCCAGGAATACGACGTGGTCATGCTCTCGAACAACGTCGGTGAAGACATCGCCGATGCCGCCGCCGAGGCGCAGGCCGCGGGCGTCAAGGTCGTGACCTGGGACTCGGGCATCCCATCCGGTATCGGTGAGGACGTCTTCGTCGCCCAGGTCGATTTCGACCAGACCGGCGTCGTCATGGCCGACATGGCCCTGAGCATCCTGCCGGAAGGTGGCCAGTTCGCGATCCTGTCAGCCCGGCCCGAGTCACCCAACCAGAACGCCTGGATCGCTGCCATGGAGGCGGCGCTCGAGGATCCCAAGTACGACGGCCTGGAGCTCGTAGAGACCGTCTACGGCAACGACAACTCCGAAGACAGCGAAGCTGCGGCGACCGGCCTGATCGACAAGTGGCCGGACCTCAAGCTGATCATGTCCCCCACCACGATCGGCATCAAGGCAGCTGCCAAGGTCCTGACGGACGATGGTATCTGCGATGAGGTCAAGATCTCCGGTCTCGGACTGCCGTCCGAGATGGCCGCCTACACGCTCAGTGGCTGCGCTCCCGAGTTCGCGCTGTGGTCGTTCGTCGACCTCGGCTACCTGACCTACTACCTGTCGTACATGCTCGCGACCGGTGACCTGGAGGCTGTCGAGGGCGCGACCTTCGAGGTCGGACGTCCCGTCAGCGGCAACACCGTGTTCGAGATCACCGCTGACCCCACCCGCCCGGACGTCGAAGGTGCGCTTCGCGTCCTGATGGGTCCCTTCACGGTCTACAACGCTGAGAACGTCGAGGCCGCCGCGGGCTGACCCGCGCTCTGCGACGGAACAGCGACCCCCGGCCCGTTTCGGCGGACCGGGGGTCGTTTCGTGTCCGGACGCGCCTGGGGACGAGCGGGGAGCCCGCCCGCTCAGGCGTAGACGCCGTGGCGCCTGACGGCCGCGATGAAGGCCTCGACGTTCTGTACCGGCGTGTCCCCTTGGAGGATGTGCGCCGGTGCCACCATGTAGCCGCCGCCGGACCCCAGCGCCTCGATCTTGGCCTTGACATCCGCGTCGATCTCGTCGGGGCTGCCCTTGGGCAGGAGATGCTGCTGGTCGATGGCACCCCAGAACGAGAGGCGATCCCCGAACCTGGCCTTGAGCTCGTGCGGCTCGTGGCCCGGGACATCGGGCTGCACCGGGTTGAAGACATCGAGGCCGATCTCGATGAGGTCGTCGAGGATGGGTGCGATGGCCCCGTCGCAGTGATACATGACCACGACCTCGGGATCGACGGCGCGGAACTGGCGGAAGACCTCCGCCATGCGCGGCTTGAAGAGGCGCCGCCACATGTCCGGCGAGATCATCATGCCGTTCTGGGCGCCGAAGTCGTCCCCGGTCCAGATGCCGTCCACTCCGAGCTCCACGAGTCGTCGGCCGATGGCGATGCTGAACTCCATGGTGCGGTCGAGGAGCGCCTCGATGTACGGTTCGCCCATGGCCATGTCGGTCATGAACTTCTGCAGGCCGGTCATGTGCCAGGCCATCTCGAACATCGTCAGCTCGACATCGCCGATGATGAAGTACTCGTCCCGGTAGCGGTCGATGTAGCGTCGAGCGTCGACGAAGCGCGCCTCGTCGGTGGGATCGGGGAAGGGCAGGTCGAGGACTTCCTGGACGGTGCTGGCCTGCTCCAGGGGCCCCTCGACCACGTCATACCAGGCGAGTCCCATCTTCATCTTCATGCCGAACTCGTTGACGATGCAGCCGTCGTCGGTCTGCTCCGGCTCGAAACCGGCCGGCACGCCGCCACCGACCAGCACGCAGTCGCTGCCCATCGCGACCCGGATCTCGTTGCCCGAGGTGCGGTACTTGAGATCCTCGTAGTAGTTGGGCTGCCAGCCGATGGGGATGTCGAGCTTCTGGCTGAAGGCCTCGAGCAGGGGACGTGACAGGTCGAACTGGAGCGGGACCCGGTCCGGCAGACCGTCACGACGCAGGGCTCGCATGACGCGCTCTCGTGAGTTCATGGTTCGACTCCACTAACGGACGCGAGGTGTGCAAACGAATGCTACCGGGGGCGCTGGGATTGGTATGGTAGGCGTCAAGGAGTCGCCCGCCCTCAGGCCGCCTGTCGGTGCCGGGGCTGCGCTGGCGGAGGGGAGTAGGACCGAGACCGCATGACCGCGCTGCTTGAGCTCGAGGGCATCAGCAAGCAGTTCCCGGGTGTCCGGGCACTGGAGGACGTGTCTTTCGCGGTGGCTGCCGGTGAGATCCACGCCCTGGTGGGTGAGAACGGGGCCGGCAAATCCACGCTCATCAAGGTCATCTCCGGGGTCCACAAGCCGGACACGGGCACCATCCGCATCGAGGGACAGGAGGTCACCTTCGACAGCCCCCACCAGGCGCAGGCGGCGGGCATGGCCACCATGTACCAGGAGCTGAGCCTCTACCCGGAGCTGTCCGTGGCCGAGAACATCTTCATGGGCCATGCACCGCGGCGCGAGGTCGGCCGCATCGGCGTCGTGGACTGGGGCACCATGAACGAGCGCGCCCGGGAGATCCTGGCCTCGCTGGACATCCACGACATGGACGTCCAGCGCAAGGTCGGCACGCTCAACGTGGGCAACCGCCAGCGCGTCGAGATCGCCAAGGCCCTCTCCATCAACGCTCGCGTGCTCATCATGGACGAGCCCACGGCGGCCCTGACCGAATCAGACGTCGAGCGCCTCTTCGGCATCGTGAGACTCCTCAAGGAGCGCGGTGTGGCCGTCATCTACATCAGCCACCGACTCGGGGAGGTCTTCGAGCTGGCTGACCGGGTGACGGTCCTGCGCGACGGCCACTTCGTCGGTTCGAAGCCCGTTGCGGAGGTCAGCGAGGGCGAGCTCATCCGCATGATGGTCGGTCGGACCATCACGGAGCTCTTCCCCAAGCTGCCCAGCGAGGTGCGCGGTGAGGTCCTGGAGGTCCGCAACCTCACCCGGAAGCCGACCACCCAGGACGTCAGCTTCACGGTGCGTGGCGGGGAGATCGTGGGCATGGCGGGCCTGGTGGGATCCGGTCGCAGCGAGACCGCGCAGCTCGTCTTCGGCATCCTGGCGCCGGACTCGGGCGAGATCCTCATCGAAGGCCAGAAGGTGGACATCCGTTCGCCGGGCCAGGCCATGAAGCTGGGCATCGCCTACGTGCCGGAGGATCGCGGCACGCAGGGGCTGGTCCGGGAGATGCGCATCCGGGAGAACATCTCGATGGCCATCCTGGGCTCGCTGACGCGCGTGGGCGTGGTGGACAAGGCGGCCGAGCGTCGCGTCGGCGCGGACATGATCACGCAGCTCAACATCATCGCCACCAGCGGGGAACAGGTCGTCAACAAGCTCTCCGGCGGCAACCAGCAGAAGGTCGTGGTCGGCAAGTGGCTGGCCAGCAAGCCCAAGCTGCTCATCGTCGATGAGCCCACCCGCGGCGTGGACGTTGGCGCCAAGGCGGAGATCCACCGGCTCATGAGCGAGCTCGCGCAGCAGGGCCTGGGCATCCTCATGATCTCCAGCGAGCTGCCCGAGGTGCTGGGCATGAGCGACCGCATCCTGGTCATGCGCCAGGGCCGCCTGGTGGCGGAGTTCAGCCGCGCGGAGGCGGACCAGCACAACGTGGGATCCGCGATGATGAGTGACCAGGTCGTGGTGGACGAGCCGTCCGGGCCTGCGCCGGCCGCCGGTGCCGCCGCATGAGCGCCGCGGCACCGGCCCAGGCGACCTCCCAGGGCAATCGCTTCCTGGGGGTCGCCCGCCGCCTGCTGGGCACCCAGGAGGGCCTGCTCCTCGTCCTGCTGGTGGCCCTCTTCATCGGGGTCGGGCTCTACAACAACCAGTTCCTGGCCTGGAACAACGTCAGCGACCTCTTCAACGTCAACGCCTACATCGCCGTCGCCGCCATCGGAGCGTCGATGGTCATCATCACCGGCAACATCGACATCTCCGTCGGCGCCGCTATCGGCGTGCTGGTGACGCTCTCCGGCTACGTGGCCCTGGGTCTCGCCGACGCCGGTCTGCCGCCCATCCTGGTGAACGTGGCGGCCTGGGTGGTGCCCGTCCTGGGCGGCATGCTCATCGGCGCCATCAACGGCTTCTTCGTGGCCTACCTGAAGATCCCCGCCATCGTCGTCACCCTGGGCATGTTCAGCATCCTGAAGGGCGGCTTGATCCTGGTCGCCGGCGGCAACACCCTCTACGACCTGCCCGAGGGCTACAGCATCGCCATGGAGGACTTCCTTGGCATCCCCGTCCCGGTCTGGATCATGATCGTCCTGACCGGCGTGGCCTTCCTGTGGATGCGTTACAGCCGCACCGGCCGCTCCCAGTACGCCGTCGGCGGCAACGCAGAGGCGGCACGCCTTTCCGGCCTGGACACGCGTCGCATCCTGATGACCACCTTCATCCTCAGCGGCCTCTTCGCCGGCATCGCCAGCGTCATGTACGCGACGCAGTACCAGACCATCCAGGCGGTCGTGACCCCCGGCCTGGAGCTGCAGGTCATCACCGCCTCCGTGGTGGGCGGCGTCTCCATCCTGGGCGGCGTGGGCACCGTCATCGGATCCACGCTGGCGGCCATCCTCATCCGCTTCATCGGTTCGGCGCTGGTCTTCGTGAACATCTCGCCCTTCTGGGTGAAGGCCATCCTGGGCATCCTGATCCTGGTGACGGTGCTCTCGGATGTCGTGCGCCGCCGGCGCCAGGAACGGCAGTAGGCAGGGCCGACATGACGACCGCGAACCCCGCCGCCCAGTCCCGTTCCTCGGAGCCCAGTCGCCTGCAGCGCATCCTGCTCCGCCAGGAGACCATCCTCTTCGTCATCCTCGTCATCGGCGTGCTGCTGCTGTCCATGCAGTCGGACAAGTTCCTGACCGTCGAGAACCTCCTCAACCAGGGCCGCCTGGCCGCGGAGATCGCGCTCATCGCGCTGCCCATGACGCTCATCATCATCACCGGCGGCATCGACCTGTCGGTGGGCTCGATCATGGGCCTGGTGGCCATCATGCTCGGCGTGGCCTGGTTCAACTGGGGCCTGCCGCTCGAGCTGGCCATCGTCGTGGCCCTGCTCATCGGCACCGCGTGCGGCCTCTTCAACGGCCTCTTCATCACGAGGGTCGGACTGCCGCCGCTCATCACCACGCTGGCCACGCTGGCGCTCTTCCGCGGCCTCGCGGAGGGCATCGCCCAGGCCCGCTCCGTGCGCGGCTACCCGGAGTGGTTCTACATCCTGGGCCAGAAGAACTTCCTGGGCGACCTGACGAGCATCCCCAACCAGCTGCTCATCGTGGTCCTGTCCATCATCGCCATCGGCGCCGCTCTGGCCTGGACACCCTTCGGCCGGTCTCTCTACGCCATCGGCAACAACGAGACCGGGGCGCGCTTCAGCGGCCTGCCGGTGCAGCGCAACAAGCTCATCATCTACACGCTCTCGGGCTTCATGTCCGGCCTCGCGGCATGGGTCTACGTCTCACGCGTGAGCACTACCCGCTCGGACATGGGCAACGGCATCGTGCTGACCGCCATCACCGCGGTCGTAGTCGGCGGCACCAGCATCTTCGGCGGCAGCGGCACCATCGTCGGCACGGTCCTTGGCCTGGCGCTCATCCAGCTCATGAAGAACGGCTTGGCGCTCTCTGGCGCCAAGGGTGACTCCACGACCATCGTGGTGGGCGTCATCCTCATCGGCGCCGTGCTCCTCAACCAGCTCATCCAGAATCCGCCGGCGCGGCTGAAGCGGCTTCTCCCCGGACAACAGTAGGCCTACCATGTTCGTCGAGAGGAGGTGACCCGGAACTCGACCAGGGTTAGGCGGTCCCCAGGGACCGGCACGCACAATCACGTTTCGACCACACGAGGAGATGGACTGACAACATGCGCAAGATCATCGTGCTCACTGCCGCGATCGGCCTGACCTTCGGCTCGTTCGCCAGCGTCGCGGCGCAGGACCGCTGGGCCGGCGGCGACGACCTGGCCACCAATCCGCTGCCGTGCACGGCTGACGAAGCTGCGCCAGCTCCGGCAGCCAAGGACTACGACGGCGGCCAGCCGACCAACGCGCCAGACCTGGCCGGCCAGCCGATCACCATCGTCGACATCCCCAAGCTCATCGGTATCGGCTACTTCAACGCCACCGCGCAGGGCATGCAGGAAGCTGCCGCTGAGCTGGGCAACGTCGAAGTCATCAACGACGGCCCCACGGCCGGCAACATCGATGAGCAGATCGCCTTCATCGACAACTACATCACCCAGGGCGTCAACGGCGTGCTCTTTGCCGCCAACGACCCGGTGGCCATCGCCCCGGTCCTGACCAAGGCCCTCGAGGCCGGCATCCACGTCGTCGGCTATGACGCCAACTCCGTGCCCGAGGCCCGCGAGTGGTTCGTCAACCAGGCCGAGTTCAACGGCATCGCCAAGGCCATGATCGACAGCCTCGTGGCCGAGCAGGGCGACGCCGCCTCCTTCGGCATCGTCACCAGCACCTTCACCACGCCGAACCAGGCACGCTGGATCGCCGAGATGGAAGCCTATGCCACGAAGTGCTATCCGAACCTGACGTGGCTGGAGACCCTTGAGGCCCAGGAGGACGGTCCGCTGTCCTTCAGCCAGGCCCAGACGCTCCTCAACAAGTACGGCGATGGCATCCAGGGCATCCTGGGCATGACCAGCGTGGCCACCCCCAACTCGGCTGACGCCGTGACCCAGGCCGACCTCTGCGGCAAGGTCTCCGTCATCGGTCTGGCCACCCCGAACGCGATGAAGCCGTACGTCGATGCCGGCTGCGTCAAGTCGGTCGTGCTTTGGAACCCGGTGGACCTCGGCTATGCCGCCACCTACGTCATGCGTGCCATCGTGGACGGCGAGTTCGCTCCTGGCGACACCTCCGTCAGCGCCGGCAAGCTCGGTGACCTGCAGGTCGTCAACGGCAGCGAAGTGCTGCTTGGCGCCCCCTTCATCTACACCGCTGAGAACATCAACGACTTCGACTTCTAGGTCGCTGATGCTGGCCCCGCGTCACCCGACCGGGGCCTGACCACTCGAGGCTGAGGAACGGCGGGGTGCCCACCAGGGCCCCCGCCGTTCGCATAGCCCGAAGTGGCATGCGGCAGCCTTCGAGCGGCGGCATCGACATGGCGCGCATCCGCGTCGGAGACGGTCGGCCCCGCGCAGATTCCCGGAATGGGCGAACACGGGCGCCCTGATCCACGCGGTCTCCCTGCGGATGCCTGCCCCGGTGGGATCACGATCAGCCCGTGCACGTGGGCGCTGGCATGGATCGGCCAAAACGCGCACGCGACGGCAGCTCGGTCTGCCTCAGCTCGCACTCGGGGGCTGCGGCTCGCTGCGTCCACGACAGCAGCTGGCGACCGTTCGCCCTCATCTGTTCGCCCATTCCGGGATCTTGTCGTTCGCCGCCGACCCCGGGCAACAAGTGGGACTTCCGAATGGACATCGACACCGGGTCAGCCGACGCCGTCCCCGTTGATCAGCCCTGGGCGGCGGCCTCCATCTGGGTGGCGATGTACCCGCGCGCCTGCTTGGCGAGGTCCATGCCGTCCGTCCAGACGTTGCGCCAGATGCGCAGGATCTTGGAGAGGTCCTCGTCCACGACCGCCGACGAGAACGACTCGAAGGTGATGGTGCCCTTGTAGCCGATCTCGACGAGCGCGGCGAAGAGCTGCGGGAAGTTGACGTGCCCGGAGCCCAGGTAGCCGCGGTGGTTCTCGCCGATGTGGACGTAACCGATCTTGTCGCCGGCGGCCACGATGGGCGTCCGGAAGTCGTTCTCCTCGATGTTCATGTGGTACGAGTCGGCGTGCACGACGACGTTCGGCAGGCCGACCTCGGCGATGAAGTCGACCGTCTGCGCGGTCGTGTTGAGCAGGTTGGACTCGTAGCGGTTGACGAACTCGAGGCCGATGGTGATGCCGAGCGGCGCAGCCTTCTCAGCCAGTCGGCGGATGGCCGCGATGGAGTTCTGCCGGCTGCGCTCCGTGGGCATGTCCGGGTAGGGCCCCAGGGCGCTGAAGATGACGCCGCCGAGGTAGGGTGAGCCCAGGTCCCGGGCTGCCATGAGAGCGTCGTGGAGGAGCGCCTCGCCGCGCGCCACGCTCGCCGGGTCCTCGCTGTTGATGTCCTTGTCGAACGAGAGGCCCAGCGAGCAGGTAGCCGTCATGCCGTTGGCCGAGAGGGCCCGCTGGATGGCCTCGATGTCCATCGCGGCCGGCTGGAAGACGGGGAACTCGACCAGGTCGTAGCCCGCCTCCTTGCTGCTGGCGACCGTGTACTCGCACTCCCTGGCACCCCAGCTGCCGGCCCAGACCAGCGCATGGATCCCGATCTTGTTCATCGATTGCTCCTTCCCCTCCACGGCCCCCGGGCCGGGAGCTATCACCCCTGAGTCTACGCGCGCCTCATGTCTGCGAACGCGAGGCCTGCATGGCCGCGTACCTAGCACGAGCCTCCGACCAGTCGCCCGACGGCTCGTAGGTCAGAGTCGGGAACGAGCGGGCGATCAGCTCGCGCGCCTGGCCGATGTCCCGGAGCTCGCCGGCCGCGATGGCCTGGATGGCGATGTTGCCGATGGCCGTGGCCTCCACGGGCCCGGCCACCACCTGCCGGCCGCTGGCGTCCGCCGTCAGCTGGCAGAGCAGCGTGTTGTGGACGCCGCCGCCGACGATGTGGATCTGCTCGATGGGCCGGCCCGTGACGGACTGCAGCTCGTCGAAGACGACGGCATAGCGGAGGGCCAGCGACTCGAGGATGACCCGCAGCAGGGTGGGCGTGTCCTGGGGCACAGGCTGCCCGGTCTCCACGCAGAACTCGCGCACGCGGGCGGGCATGTCACCCGGCCACAGGAAGCGGCCGTCGGTGGGATCCACGAACGCCGTACCGGACCGCCCGGCGGCCGTCATGATCGAGAGGTCCTCGTAGGAGGGACGCTCGTCCGGGCTCCACAGCGCGCTGCGACACTGCTGCACGAACCAGAGGCCCATGACGTTCTTGAGCAGCGTGATGGTCCCGCCGTAGCCGCCCTCGTTGGTGACGTTGGCCGCCAACGCCCGCTCGTCCACGACCGGATCGGGGACCTCCAGGCCCACGAGTGACCAGGTGCCCGACGAGATGTAGGCCGTTGATGGCCCCGCCAGCGGAGTGCCAGCCACCGCGGAGGCGGTGTCGTGCGCAGCTGCGGCCACCACCCTTGTGCCGGAGAGGCCGGTCTGCTCGGCCACCCCGGGCAGCAGCTCGCCGAGGATCGTGCCGGGCGGCACGACCTCCGGCAGGAAGTGGGTGGGGATGCCGAGGCGTTCGAAGAGCGGCCGGGCCCAGTCGCGCGTCCAGGGGTCCAGGCACTGGCTCGTGGTGGCCTCGGTGTACTCGGCCACGACGCTGCCGCAGAGGAAGTGGTTGAGGAGGTCCGGCATCATCAGCAGCCGGTCGGCCTGGTCCAGCAGCGGGTCCTGTGCACGGACCTCGCTGAGCAGCTGGAAGAGCGTGTTGATGGACATGAACTGGATGCCCGTGGCGGCGTAGATCTCGGCGCGCGGCACGATCTCGAAGGCGATCTCGGGCATCTTCTCGTGCCGCGTGTCGCGGTAGTGGACCGGGTTCGCGAGCAGGCGCCCGCGCGCGTCGATGAAGCCGTAGTCCACGCCCCAGGTGTCCACGGCGACCGAAGCCACCGGCCCGTCCACGGCGGCGCGCTCCAGGCCGCCCAGGATGTCACCGAACTGGCGGGGGAAGTCCCAGTAGAGGGTGCCGCCCATGCGGACCGGGGTGTTCGGATAGCGATGCACTGGCTCGATGGAGAGCAGGTCGCCGTCGAAGCGCCCCACGATGGTGCGGCCGCTCTCCGCGCCGAAGTCCAGCGCCACGTAACGGCGTCCCCGTTCAGCCATGCTGCGTCACCTCGATCCCCATCCCCTGGAGGGCGGCCACCATGTCGGCCGGTGCCGTGGCGT
>JBFYUV010000084.1:0-17108 GCA_041299865.1 Chloroflexota bacterium | reverse complement strand
GACGTCTACAACGTCTACGTGGTCCTATCGGCACGCACGCTGAACGGCGGGATCTTCATCGTGGGACGTGCCAACCTGCCCGCCGCCGAGGCCCGCCTCAAGCGTGCCGGCGCCGACCGGGTCGTGTCGCCCTACACGATGGCCGGACACCGCCTCGCCGAGCTCGCCGTGCGGCCGGCCGTCAGCGACTACATCGATGCGGCTCTCTCACGCGCACACCTCTCCTTCTCCATCGAGGAGTACCGCGTGGTCGCCGGTGGGCCGCTGGACGGCACGACCGTGGGCGACCTCCTCGCGCGCGGCATCTTCACCCTGGCCGTCGTGCGCGGGCCCGGCGAGTACGATGCCCACCCGCCATCCGACCGGCGGCTGCAGGCCGGTGAGGAGCTCATCCTCTCGGCCGGCCGCGACACGCTGCGCTCGCTGGTCGAGGAGCACCGGCCGGCGACCTGACGGTCGTGCCCGCATCTGGCCGGCAGGCCAGCGCAGCCTGCCTCGTCCGACACGAGCGGGCCGCGGCACGTACACTCCCGCCGTGAGCCCCTCCCCCAGCCGCGAGCGTGATGCGCCCGCGAGTGCCACGCCGCGAAGTCCGGCCAGCCGCGAACTGGGCATGCGGGCCACCCTGCTGTTCCCGACGCGAGAGATCACCGAGCGGTTCTACGTGCCGCTCGTGTACACGGCCTGCCGGACCTGCTACAGCGAGCTCGAGCCGCAGGATATCTTCGAACGCGCCACCAGCGGGCGGGTCGCCAGCGAGCGCCAGCAGGATCTCGTCCGGCGCGTCATCGAGTCGGGACACGGCTCGACCATCGAGCACATCGTCTTCACCTTCGCCATCAGCGGCGTGACGCGGACCCTGTCACACCAGCTGGTGCGCCACCGGGCCGGGCTCGCCTTCGACCAGCAGTCCCAGCGCTACGTCGACTACAAGACACCCAGCTACATGGTGCCAGGCTCCGTCAGCGATGCGGAGGAGGGCGTGCGGGAGCGCTTCGTGGCGCAGCTGGCCGGTTCGCTCGACGTCTACGAGGAGATGCTGCAAGCGGGCATCCCCGGCGAGGATGCCCGCTTCGTGATGCCCAACGCGACGCGCACCAACCTGGTCATGACGACCAACCTCCGTGCGCTCATCCACATGTCCGGGCTGCGCCTCTGCACGATGGCCCAGTGGGAGATCCGGCGGCTCTTCCAGCTCATCCGCCACGAGGTCTTCACCGTCAGCCCGTTCCTGGGCTCCTTCCTGGCACCCAAGTGCGTGCCGCTCGGCTACTGCGACGAGGACCGCAACCGCGACGAGCACTGCCCCATCCGCCCGCACAAGGACAGCGTGCTGTCGGCCTGGGCCGAGAAGAAGGCCGCGGCCCGCGCCGCGGGTCGCGACCTTCCCACGCTCTGACCGACCAGGGGCCGTCAGCCGGACGCGCCGTCAGCCGCCAGGTCGGCCGCGAAGCGACCGATGACCCGGGCCAGCCTCGGGCCGGCCGCAGCAGCCGCCTCCAGGACCTCCTCGTGTGAGAGCGGCGTGCCCGACAGTCCGGCACCCGCGTTCGTCACCAGCGAGACGCCACAGACTCGCAGGCCGGCCCAGTGGGCCGCCACAGCTTCCATGACCGTCGACATGCCCACCGCGTCCGCGCCGAGGATGCCGATCATGCGCACCTCGGCCGGCGTCTCGTAGCTGGGCCCGGTGAGCCCCAGGTAGACGCCCTCGACCATCTCGACAGCCTCGGCTCGGGCGGCTCGGTGCAGGTCCGCTCGCAGCCCGGGATCCCAGACCGCGGTCATGTCCGGGAAGCGTGGCCCCAGGCCATCGTCGTTGGGACCCATGAGGGGGTGGCGCCCGGTGAGGTTGATGTGGTCGCGGATGAGCATCAACGAGCCTGCCGCGAAGGTCGGGTTCACGCCGCCTGATGCGTTGGTGAGCAGAAGCATGGAGGCCCCCAGGCGGCCCATGAGCAGCGCCGGTTCCACGACCAGACGCTCACCGAGACCTTCGTACATGTGCAGGCGCCCCTGGAGGCAGGCCACGGGCAGGCCCCGCAGGTTGCCCAGGAGCAGGCGCCCGCTGTGGCCCGGCGCCGACGGCGGCGGCCAGCCCGGCAGCGCCTCGAAGGGGATGGCGACGGCGTCTTCGAGCTCATCCGCCAGGCCGCCGAGACCGGAGCCCAGGACCATCCCGAGCCGCGGTCGCAGTTCGCTCTCGAGGCGCACTCGGGCCTCGAGCTCGTCGAGGCGGCGGCTGAAGGGGACCAGGCTGTCTGTCATGGCACGATCGGCTCCTACAGGGGTGACGACCGTCAGCGTAGTCGTGAGCGCAGCGAAATGCCCGGAGCGACCTTCGCGCTCCCGGTCCGCGCTGATGCGATCTCAGCGGACCCGGCTCGCGTCTGGCCCCTCCGGGCACCTCAGACTATGGCCGTCGCCGGGCTACCGCGTCAACGCGGTTGTCCACGAACATCGCCTGCCACGGTGCCCCGACTTCCACAGATTGGTCCCCGATGTGGATGAGCGGTGGACAACCCTGGGCGGGCGGCTGCGGGATCAGGCGGGCCGCCGTCCGGCTCGCACCACGATGGTGCGCGCCCGGCGGTCGTGGAGCCCCTGCTTGCCGGGACTCTGTGCCATCGTGGGGAGCAGCGCCATGAGCCACAGGAAGCCGACCAGGCCGACGATGAAGCCCAGCCAGCTGGGTACGTAGACGGCGAAGGTGAGGAGCGTGGCCGGGACACCCAGCAGCAACCAGCGGATGAGGGCCTGATCCCAGGAGATGCTGTGACCGTCGTCCTGGTCGCCGATGCGCAGGCCGAGCATCTTCATGCCCGCCGTGCCGCGCAGCATGACCCAGGCATAGGCGAAGTAGCCGAAGCTGATGGCCAGCTGCGCGATGGCGACGACCAGGAACGCGGCGACGTTGAGATCGCCCCCGGCCGAGTCGAACGAGCCACCGGCAGCGGAGCCGCCGCTCGCCATGCCGCCGAAGAGCCCCCCAAGGACGAGTGCCAGGAGGAGCCCCACGACGGCCAGCAGGATGATGTCAAGGACGAGGGCGATGATGCGGTTGGGGACATCCGCCAGGGTGAGGCCAGCCGGTCCGGGCGATGCCGCCGTCGACGTCAGCGATCGGGTCCAGCCCGTGGCCGAGCCGACCGCGCGAGCGGGACGGGCGACGGGTGCCGGGGGCGGCCAGCCGACCGCAGCGTCATCACTGCCGGCCTGGTCCGCCGGCGGCTCCTCGCCGTCGGACGCCGACGCATCCCAGAGCCGTTCCTGGTCGATCCCAGGCGGCTGCTCCTGCGACGGTCCGGACTGCGTCATCGATGGCCTCCCAGAGCCCGCGCGACGGATGCTGAACGTCTCGTGGCACGATGCCCTGCGCTGGTCAGCATACCCGGCACGATGCGCGACGGGCGCGGCTCCTCAGCCACCGATGCGTGACATCTCCACCCTGGGCAGCGCTTCGGTGGCTTCCGAGCGGACCTCCGAGTAGCGATCGGTCCGCCGTTCCCAGGCTGTCGCCAGGAGGGCCCGCATGGCCTCATCGTCGTCTCCCCGGCGGAGCGGCTCGCGGAGGTCGCTGCCGCGGATGCCGAAGAGGCAGGTGAACAGCAGGCCCTCCGCGGTGAGTCGGGCACGCGTGCAAGCACCACAGAAGGGTTGCGTGACCGAGGCGATGGCGCCGACCTCGCCCGCGCCGTCGAGATAGCGCCAGCGCGTCGCGACCTCGCCGGGATAGTGCGCAGGGAGGGGCTCAAGGGGCAGCACGCTGGCCACTCGCTCGAGGATCTCGCTCGCGGGCACGACCTCGCCGAGGTCCCAGCCGTTGGTGTGGCCGACATCCATGTACTCGATGTAGCGCAGCGTGTAGCCCCGCTCTCGGGCGAAGCGCGCCATGGGCAGGATGCTGTCCTCGTTGACACCCCGGCGCACGACCATGTTGACCTTGATGGGCACCAGTCCGGCCCGCTCGGCGGCCGCAAGCCCCTCGAGCACCCGGGCGACCGGGAAACGCACGTCGTTGAGGCGGGCGAAGACATCATCGTCGAGCGAGTCCAGGCTCACCGTGACGCGCTGCAGGCCTCCATCTGCGAGGGCAGCCGCCTTCTCAGCCAGCAATGAGCCGTTGGTGGTGAGGGTCAGATCGACCTGCCCGTCGATCGCCGCGAGCATGCCGACAAGCCGTTCCACGTCCCGCCGCAGGAGCGGTTCACCGCCCGTCAGCCGGATCTTGCGGACGCCCAGCGAGATGGCCAGCCGCGCCAGGCGGGTGATCTCCTCGAACGTCAGCAGCTGGTCGTGGGGCAGGAAGCGGAAGGCCTGGCCGTAGACCTCGCGCGGCATGCAGTAGGTGCAGCGGAAGTTGCAGCGGTCGGTGATCGACACGCGCAGGTCGCGAAGCGGCCGGCCAAGTCGATCGAGGACGGACGGTGCCGCAGCTCCGTGCTGCTCGACGGAGGCGGCAGCCATGGTCGGTGGGCGGGTCAGCTGCGCAGCGGGCGCGAGGCGGAGCGACCGACCTCCCGCCGCTCCACGCCACGACCCATCCAGCCGATGACGATGGCGGCCACCCCGAGCAGGAGGTGGCCCAGCTGGTCGAGGCCGGAGGTGGGCGCGTCGTAGAGGCCCAGCAGGTCCGGACTGAGCAGGCTCAGCAGGCCCGTCACGAGGAAGAAGACGCCCAGTCCCAGCAGGCCGTAGGCGCGCTGGCGACGGTCAAAGGCCACGCCCACATGGATGAACAGGGCACCGCTCACGAGGTGCACCAGGTCGTGGCCGAAACCGGTCACGACGATGCCCGTGGTCTCCGGGCGACCGACGATGGGGCTGCCCGCAGCGCCGAGGACACCGAGCACGACCAGGATCGTGCCCGTCACCAGGGCGAAGCCGCGCTCAAGGCCCAGCGACCCCATCAGCCCTCCTGTCTTCGTGAGGCGCGACGCCGATCGTCGCGAGCCACGAGCCTAGCCCTCTTCGGTCGAGCGTGCACCCGAACGGATGGACTCCACGACCGAGGCGTCGGCCAGCGTCGTGGTGTCACCCAGCGAGCGACCCTCGGCCACATCGCGCAGCAGGCGGCGCATGATCTTGCCCGAACGCGTCTTGGGCAGGTCCGGGGTGAAGGAGAGGTACCGGGGCCGCGCGATGGCGCCGATGACACGGGCCACGTGATCTCGCAGCTCAGTGGCCAACGCATCGCTCGTCTCGATACCGGCACGCGTGATGACGAAGGCGAAGATGGCCTCGCCGGTCACCGGGTCGTGCTTGCCGACGACGGCCGCTTCGGCCACGGCGGGATGGTCCACGAGCGCCGACTCGACCTCGATGGTGCTGATGCGATGGCCGGCCACGTTCATGACGTCGTCGACGCGGCCGAGCAGCCAGTAGTAGCCGTCCGCGTCTCGACGTGCGCCGTCGCCGGCGAAGTACAGGCCCCGGAAGCGACTCCAGTAGGTCGCCTTGTAGCGTTCCGGGTCACCGTAGATGCCGCGCAGCATGCCCGGCCAGGGACGTTTCAGGACGAGGTAGCCGCCTTCTCCGGGCGGCACCGGCTGGCCCGTCGCGTCAACGACGTCGGCCTCGATGCCCGGGAAGGGCAGCGTGGCGCTGCCGGGCTTGGTGGCGATGACGCCGGGCAGCGGGGAGATCAGGATGTGGCCGGTCTCCGTCTGCCACCAGGTGTCCACGATGGGGCAGCGACCCTGGCCAACGTGCTCGTGGTACCAGAGCCAGGCCTCGGGGTTGATGGGCTCGCCGACACTGCCCAGCAGGCGCAGGGACGACAGGTCGTGGCGGGCGGGCAGCGCCTCGCCCTGCTTCATGAAGGCCCGGATGGCCGTTGGCGCCGTGTACAGGATGGTGACCCCGTACTCCTCGATGATCTGCCACCAGCGTTCCCAGGACGGCGTGTCCGGGGCGCCCTCGTAGAGGACACCGGTGGCCGCGTTGGCCAGCGGCCCGTAGACGATGTAGGAGTGCCCGGTCACCCAGCCGATATCCGCCGCACACCAGTAGACGTCGTGGGGCTTGATGTCGAAGACCAGCTCGTGGCTGACGCTGGCGCCAAGGAGGTAGCCGGCCGTGCTGTGCATGATGCCCTTGGGCTTGGCCGTCGTGCCCGAGGTGTAGAGCAGGTAGAGCATGTGCTCGGCATCGAGCGCCAGCGGCGCGCAGTCGGGGACCTGGCGCTCCACGATCTCGTGCCACCAGACGTCGCGAGCGGCCTGCATGGTCGCGGGTGCCGCGTCGCCGACACGCTTGACCACGAGCACGTGCTCGACCGTGGTCGTGTGCGTGAGGGCCTCGTCCACCGCCGACTTGAGATCCACGACCTTGCCGCGCCGCCAACCTCCGTCGGCCGTGATGAGCAGCCGCGCCTGGGCGTCGTTGACGCGGCTGGCCAGGGCCTCCGCGGAGAAGCCCCCGAAGACGACCGTGTGCGGCGCGCCGATGCGCGCGCAGGCAAGCATGGCGATGGGCAGCTCGGGGATCATGGGCATGTAGATGGCGACGCGGTCGCCGGTCCGGATGCCCAGCTCGAGGAGGGCGTTGGCGGCTTTCTGGACCTCGCGGTGGAGGTCGGCGTAGGTCAGCGTGCGCCGGTCGCCGGGCTCGCCGATCCAGTGGTAGGCGACCCTCTCGCCGAGGCCGGCCTCGACGTGGCGGTCAAGGCAGTTGTCGGAGACGTTCAGCTTGCCGTCCTCGAACCAGCGGGCGAAGGGCGGCTGCCAGTCCAGCGTCCGCGTGAAGGGCTCCATCCAGCGCAGCTTGCGGCGGGCCAGGTCGGCCCAGAAGGCCTCGGGATCCTCCTCTGCGCGGGCGTAGATGTCCGGACCTGCGTTGGCCGCGGCACGGAAGTCCGGATCGGGCGGGAACGTCCGACCCTCCGCCATGAGGTTCTCGATCTCTGGCCCGCCGCCCCCTGGGCGCTGCTCGTCGTTCACGCGTCGTGCCTCCTGGGACTCCTTCACGGCCCCGGGGGGATCCGGGACCTGCGACGCGCGCACGATACCCGCTCCGGCGGCCGGACACCGGCCCGGCCGTCTAGACTCGGGGCCATGACTGACTGGGATATCGCCGCCATCCGCACCCGTTTCCCCTCGCTGCGCCGCCCCGGGCCTGACGGGCAGCCCGTCGCCTGGCTCGACGGACCCGCTGGCACGCAGGTCGTGGACACCTGCCTGCGCGCCATCAACGACTACCTGCTGAGCAGCAACGCCAACCACGGCGGCGCCTTCGCGGCCAGCTTCGAGACGGACGAGATCGTCCACGACGTCCGGGTGGCCGTCGCGGACCTGCTGGGGGCCACCGACGCGGACGAGGTCAGCTTCGGACCCAACATGACGACCATCACCTTCGCCCTGAGCCGGGCCCTCGGGGCCACCTTCGCGCCGGGTGACGAGATCGTCGTCACGCGCCTCGACCACGATGCCAACGTGGCGCCCTGGCTGCGCATCGCCGAGGAGCGCGGCCTGGTGGTGCGCTGGGTGGGCATCCGCGAGGATGACTGCACGCTCGACCTCGAGGACCTCGAACGCGTCCTCGGCCCGCGCACCCGCCTGGTCGCGGTCGGCCTGGCCTCCAACGCGGTCGGCACCATCAACCCCGTGCCACGCATCTCCAAGCTGGTCCACGCGGCCGGCGCACATCTCTGGGTCGACGCCGTACACGCTGCGCCGCACCTCTCCATCGACGTGCAGGCGCTGGGCGCCGACTACCTCGTCTGCTCCGCCTACAAATTCTATGGACCGCACCTGGGCGTCCTCTGGGGTCGCCGGGAACTGCTGGAGGCGCTGCCGCACATCCATGTCCGGCCAGCCGGCGAGGCCATCCCCGGCCGTTTCGAGACGGGCACCGCGGCCCACGAGCTCCTGGCCGGCCTGGCTGGCACCATCGCATACCTCGAGAAGGTGGGCATCACGCAGGGCGGTGCCCCCGGCCTGCCAGGGACGGCAGACCGCCACCGCCGGCCGCGGCTGTTGGCCGCCATGGCCGCCGTGCGGCGCTATGAGACGGGCCTCGTACGTCAGCTCATCGAGCGCGTCAGCGTCGTGCCCGGGCTGCGTGTGCGGGGCATCACCGACCCGGCTCGCGCCGCGGAGCGCTGCCCGACCATCGCCTTCACCATCGAGGGCCACCACCCGCGGGAGATCGCCCGCTTCCTGGGCGACCGCGGCATCTACACCTGGGATGGCGACTACTACGCCTGGGAGCTCATCCGGGCGCTCGGGCTCGCCGAGCAGGGCGGCATGGTTCGCGTCGGGCTTGTCCAGTACAACGAGGCCGCGGAGGTCGAGCGGCTGGGCCAGGCCCTCGAGGAGCTCGTGGCGGCGCGAGCTTGACCCGCCGCGCGAGCCTCAGCCGTCGCGGTCGGCGGCCGCCGTCGGCCGCTGCGCTCAGCCGCCCTGCGGCTTGACCCAGCCGGGCAGCTGGGCCCGGAGCGTGGAGAGCGGCAGGGAGCCGTGGCCGATGGTCGCGTCGTGGAAGGCGCGGGGGTCGAATCGGTCGCCGTCGCGCCGCTCGAGCTGGGCACGCAGGTCCAGGATCTCGCGCTGGCCGATCATGTAGGAGAGCGCCTGGCCGGGCCAGCTGATGTAACGGTCGGTCTCCGTCTCGGCCTCCAGATCCGAGAGGCCGGCCCGCTCACGCAGCAGATCGATGGACTGCTGGCGCGTCCAGCCCAGGGCATGGAGTCCCGTGTCGACCACCAGGCGAGCGGCCCGCCAAGCCTCCGATTCGAGCGCCCCGAAGCGCTCGCGGGGATCCCGGTAGAGGCCCATCTCACCGGCCAGGCGTTCCGCGTAGAGGGCCCAGCCCTCCACGTACGCGCCACCCGCGAGGCGCGAACCGAAGCGACGGAAGGCGGGCAGGTCAGGCAGCTCCTGCTCGATGGCGATCTGGAAGTGGTGGCCCGGGACCGCCTCGTGGAAGGTGGTGGCCGCCAGGCGGTGCAGCGGCCGAGAGGCTGGATCGTACGTGTTGATGTAGTAGGCGCCTCGCCGCGAGCCATCCTCGCTGGGCGGCACGTAGAAGGCCGGCGGAGCCTCCTGCTCCATGTGCGGCTCCACGGCACGGACTCCGCAACCGTCGCTGGGCAGTCGACCGAACCAGCCCGGAGCCTGGCCCTCGGCCCGCGCGACGAGTTCCTGGGCCATGCTGATGAGCTGCTCCGGCTGCCCGGCATGGTTGTCCGGGCTGGCCGCCAGGAAACGCCGCAGCTCTCCGATGCCGCCGAAGTGGAGCTCGGCCGCGATGCGACGCCCCTGGGCCTCGACCTCGGCGAGGCGCTCCAGGCCGTACTCGTGGATGCTGCGGGCATCCTCCGCGAGGGTCGTCCAGGCCAGGATGTGGTGGCGGTAGAGCGCGTCGCCGTCCGGCAGGTGACAGATGCCGTCGCCTGCCCTGACACGGCCGGCGTATCGCTCGAGCATGGCCAGCCAGGCGGCATGCGTCGGACGCACGTAGCGCGCCACCGCGTCCACGAGGGCGTTGCGCGTGGCGTCATCAAGCGAGGCGTTGGCCAGCACGATGGGCGACTGCTCCGCGGGAGCTTCCAGCATGCGCCGCGTCTGGGTGATGCAGCGCTCCACGACGGGGGCGGCCGCCGTCCGACCGGAGACCAGGCCGGCTTCCACGTTCGCGCGGTGCGCCTCCATCCAGGACGGGTACGCTGCCAGGCGTGCCAGCAGCCGGGCGAGACGCTCCGGCGTGTCCGCGCGCTGCAGCCGGGCGAGGTCGCCGATGAGCCCCTGGGGCCCGCCGTACTGGTCGATGGCCTCCATCTCCCAGAGACGCAGGTCATGGGCCTGTCGCACCCGGGTCACGACCACGCGCATGAGGTCCAGCGTGACCGCATCCTCGGTCGCGAGGTCGGCCCCGTCGAGGCCCTGCAGGTCCGACGCCCAGCCCTCGACCATCGCCAGCTGGGCGGCACGGCCTTCCGGCCCGGGGTCGTCCAGCCGATCGTCCCAGCGCTCGTCGCCCTGTGAGGTCGCCCACAGCGGGTTGAGCTCGAGGTACTGTTCCCAGGCTCGATCGGCGAAGTTCTGCACCCGACTCACGACGCCCTGTGCCACGGACACGATGGACCCTCCCGGGGCGCTGGTGGGGAGCGCGCCTACCTGCTGAACATGGCCATCTGGTCGTCGCCCCGCTCGACGTCGGGATCGAGTCCCAGAAGCGGACTGAGCGCCGCCAGGTTCGCCCGCTTGGCGGCCTGCAGACGACGCACGTTGCTCCACCTCAGGATATGCCAGTTGTCCTCCTTGAGGCGCGCCCGCAGGAGCGGCGAACGCGCCAGTCGCAGATGCAGGAGTGGCACACGCTCGTCGGCGACCACGAGGAAGCGCACCAGGGCATCCGTCGTCTCGATGCGTGGGCCACGCCGCAGGACCGCGTCGTCCAGGGCAGCCATCCACTCGACGTCGAAGAGGAAGGCACCACGGCCGCGCACGTACCAGATGCAGTCGATCTCCTCGAGCACCTCCTGCGGCGCGGGCGCCACGAGGGGCAGGTAGACGCGCCGCTCGGGGTCACTGAGCAGATCGGCCAGGACCCCGCCCTGGAAGCTGCGCCGCTGCTCACGCTTCGTGATCCAGGCGCGCATGCCGAGTCGATGGGCGAACTCGGTGAGGAGCCCCACCATCTCGCCGTGCTCGGCGTAGCGGCGGGGCAGCGACTCAGCCGTGCGGATGAGGCCGTCGGGCGACGGCTCGGCAGTGCGGTAGCTCTCCAGGCAGGCTCGCACGAGTTCCGGATCAGCCGTCTCCGGACCGCGGAAGAGCCGGCTGACCCGCTCGTCGAAGGAAGCTTGACTGATGCCTCCGCTCGTCGAGAGCAGGCTGAAGATGCCCCATTCAAGACGCTCGGAGAGCGGCGCCTTGGCGGCCCTCAGGTCACCGGGATCGCGCAGCCACCAGAGATCCTCCTCGATCTCGACGAGTCGGGGGTGGTCGGGCCGCCGCAGCTCCCTGCGGATGATGTCCAGCGTGAGCCGCACGGGATCGGAGGCCGGGGCGCTTTCCAGCCACGTGGCGCCGTCCGCGGCCATCACCTCCCCGGCCCTCGTGGTCCCGCCCGGCTGACCGGCATCCGCGTCCATCTCAGGCAGGTCGCTGACGACCCCGAAGAAGCCCGCCTGGCGTGGCGAGACGGGCTCATCCTCCAGCTCCTCGACGGCACGAGGGGTGCCCACGAGGCGGCGCAGGTGGCCCAGGTGATCGAGTCCCAGGAGGACCTCGCCGAGGATGCGATCGAAACGCGTCGGCTCCCCGCGCAGCTGCATGACCGCCACCGCGACGTCCGCGATGGCCGCCTCGACGGCAGAGAGCTGGAAGGGGCCGGGTCGCTCGGAGACGGACTGGATGGCCACCTCGCGGGCGCCCGTCGGTGCCGCCCGCGGCAGCACGAAGACGACCGCACCGTCGAGGCCTCGGTCGGTCTCGGCGAGCGACGCGTCGTCGAGACGCATGCCGGCGCCGACACCTCCGATGACCGTCGCCACGAGAGCCTCCGGGCTGGCACCCCCAAGGAGGATCACGGCCTGGGCGTCCGGCAGGAGGACGGGCTGGACGGCAGCCAATGCTCGCTGCAGGGTGGCCGCGTCGCGTGCCCATTCCGAGCGTGGGGTGGACCCGAAGATGCCGGCCAGGGGCAACGTCGCCGCCCCCTCTGGCCCGACCGCCAGCGATGTCGCCAGGTAGGCGAAGGCCAGGTTGTCCGGTGACCAGTGGATGGGCGGCTGGCTGAGCACGAGCCTGACGCCGGGTGTGACCCTCGGCCGAGGACCGGGCTGAGCACCCGGACGCGGGGGCGGGCCGAACGTCTCACGTCCCAGTGGCATCCCGAAGCGAAGGGCCACGTTGGCCGAGCCATCCATGAGCGCGCGCAGGTCGGGGCCGACGCGGGCGGGCGTCCGCTGGCCGCCAGCCTCGAGCCACTGCACGAAGGCGCGCACGGCACGGGTGCCTTCCTCGAAGACGGCCCAGGCGTTGCGCTCACGCCACTGGCGGGAGCTGGAGCCGCGCACCTGGCCGCCGCTGATGCGCAGGCCGGCCAGCCGCCCGGGGTAGCCGTTGAGCCGGCTCACCGGCAGGGCCATGTGCACGATGGCGAGGCGCAGCGCGGCCTGCACCGAGGGCGCCCGCAGCTCCCCCTCGATGCGCTCGAGGAGTGCCGCCAGCGCCACCTGGGCACGCGGCGGGTAGAGGTCGACCAGGTCGCCCGGCAGCGAGTGACCGGTGGTCGGAACGGCGAAGCGCTCACACAGCACGTCGCGTGCCGACGAGGCATCCACGGAGCGAGCGCGATAGACATCGTCGGGGTCGACCGCGATGGGCCGCCCGTCAGCGCGGCTGTCCCGACAGCGCGGGCAGCGGAAGGACCGGCGCGAGGGATCGCTGGCCTCAGCGTCCCAGATGAACTCGTCGACGACGACCGAGCCCCCGCACGTCGGGCAGCGAGAGGCGTAGCTGGCCTCGATCGCCAGGCGCAGGCCGCCTTCCGTACCGCGCGCGTCCACGGCGATCGCCGACACGGCCGCATCCAGGTGTCGCAGGTCAGGCGGCCGCAGGACGACCTCCGCGACCAGGCGCGTGAGCGCCGACGTCTCGATCGCGAACGCCCGGCGCAGCTGATCGATGGCGCTACGAGTGACCCAGCCGCCGCGCCCATGCAGCTCGAGGACCACGTCACCGGCCCTGGTCCGCGTCGCGATCTGGGCGGCCAGCGAGGCCATCTCGGGGGCCGCTGCCAGCCGCTCGAGCGCGGGCAGCAGGGGTGCGCCGATGGGGTTCCTGGGGGGCTTCTGCGGGTCGGGCATCTGCCCGCCCAGTCTATCCGCGGACGGCAGCAGCGGCAGCGGAGCCGCTCAGGAGCCTGCGGACCGTGCCCGCATGGCGATGCGCAACGCCATCGGAGAGGTCAGTCCTCCTCGGGCTCCTCGTCATCGTCGTCGAGCTCGTCGTCATCGTCGTCCAGCACGTCGGCATCGGGCGGCACCTCGCCCTCGATCTGGAAGCCCTCCTCCGGCTCCGTCTGGGCTGTGAGCACCGAGCCGATGTCGTCGATGGACTCGTCCTCCTCGTCGAACTCCAGGTCCTCCTCGAGGTCGGACTCATCGCGCACGAGCGTGCCCTTCGTGTACGGACGGAAGTCGGATTCCCTGACCCTGGCGGCCGTCGGGAAGGAGACCTTGCCGTAGTTGGCGGGGTCCTGGTAGGTCTCGCGGATGATGATGCGCACGTCCTTGTCACCGAGGCTGGTGACGCCGGCCGCGTACTTGTTGCCGTCGGCCATGAGGCGCAGCAAGCGGGCTGCGACGCGCGGCTCCACGACACCGATATCGACGCCGTTCGAGCGGGCCACGACGCGCGGTCCTTGCGGTGCCAGCTCCACGAAGTCGCCGGGATTGACCTGGGCCAGGTCCGCAGGGCTGGCCAGGTCCACGAGGTGGGCGAAGCCGGTCTTGCCGGTCTCCTCGACGAAGAGGCTGACGGGCGCCTTGCTGCCCGGCGTAGCGGCCACGGTGCGCGAGCCGGCCTCGACCATGAGCTGGCGCAGCCGGCCGATGTTGCGCTCGGCGATGCGGTTCGTGGGATCCACGGCCAGCGCCGACTGGTAGTGCTCGCGGGCCATCGCCAGCTCGCCCATCTCCCAGTACGCCTTGGCGAGGCGGTTCTGGGAGGCGCTGTCAGGACCCATCTCGAGGACCTTCTGGTTGGCCTCTGCGGCTGCGGACCACTCGGCCCGGCGCGCGGCATCGATGGCCTGATCGACGAGGTGGCGCTTCAGACGGCTGGCCGTCATGGCGCTCGACACGGCGACGGGTTCGTTCTGGGAGAAAGGATCGAAGCTCATGCGTTCCTCGGTCATGGATTGGTGGACCTGCGCGGGGCGACGTGCCGGCGGGATGCGGGCACGGGCAGACGCCGCCGCGTCCACGCGAACCCGAATCGTACCACCCCGGTCGCAGGGTGCCCCCCGGCCATGCAGGGCACCCCGCCTGCGTGGCCACCGGCGCCCATTCGCCAACGCATGCCTCGACGTCGGCACACATCGCGGAGGGCCCGGAGGCGCTCAGGCCGGCAGGCGATGCGGCTTGTCGTCCATGAGCGCCAGGAACTCCTCCAGCGGCAGGCTGTTGGCGACCCGGTCCGCCTCCAGCCAGCCCCGCCTCGCCATGGCCACGCCGAAGTCGAGGTTCCGCCACTCGGACCGCTCGTGGGCGTCCGATGAGATGACGAACCCACAGCCTGCCTCACGCGCCGCGCGGATGCGTTCCGCCGAGAGATCGAGGCGCTCTTCGCTGCCGTTGATCTCGAGCAGCGTGCCCGTCTCAGCGGCCGCCCGGAAGAGGGCCTCCCAATCGAGGTCGAGGTCGGGCCGTTGGCCGATCTTGCGGCCGGAGGGATGGCTGATGATGTCCACGTGAGGGCTGCGCATGGCCAGCTCATAGCGCGCCATGAGCTGTCCGCGAGGCTGGCGCCGGCCCACGTGCAGGGAGGCCACGACGACATCGAAGCGTGCCAGGAGCGCGTCGTCATAGTCGAGCCGGCCATCCGCGGTGATCTCAAGCTCGCAACCGTGCAGAAGCTGGAAGCCGTCCGGGTGGGCGCCTGCCGGCAGCTCACCGGCTGCCAGTTGTCGAGCGAAGCGTTCGTTGAGCTCGGCGATGACCCGGCGCTGCTGTTCGACGCGCGCCGCTGACAGGCCGTTGGCGATGCCCAGGCTCACTGAATGGTCGGTGAGGACCTGGTAGCGGCGCCCCGCCATGCGGGCCGATCCGACCATGACCTCCAGCGGCTCTCGGCCATCCGACCAGTCCGAATGGCTGTGGCAGTCGCCGCGCAGGTCCTCCAGCCGGACGAGCCGCGGCAGGCTGCCCGTCTCGGCGGCCTCTATCTCGCCCTGCCCCTCGCGCAGTTCAGGTGGGATGTCATCCAGTCCGAGGCAGGCGTACAGCTCGGCCTCGCTGGCGAACGTGCGCAGCCCCGCGGTGCCGGGCCGCGAGAGCTCGAGCGTGCCCGCCTCGCCACCCGGGTCCGTGTCACCTGCGGCGATGGCCAGCAGGCCGTGCTCGGACAGCGACCAGCCCAGCCGTCGGGCCCGATGTCGCAGCGCCACGTTGTGAGCGGCGGACCCCGTGAAGTGCACGAGGTAGCTGCCGGCCGCTCCCGGCGGCATGGTCATGACGTCTAGCGCGGGGCCGCCAGGCAGGCGCAGGCTGAGCCGGACCTGTCCCGCGGGCCGCTCGTCGACGGGACCCGGCTCCAGCGCCGGGGTCGCGGCCAGCCCTGCCAGGACGCCCTCCGGCTGCTCCGTCTCGACGAGCACGTCGATGTCGCCGACGGTCTCGCAGCCCCGCCGCAGCGATCCGCAGACCGTGGCCGAGCGCACCCCCGGCAACGCCTCCACGAGCTCCACGACGCGTCCAGCGAGAGCTCGTGCCTCCCAGATCAGCATCCGCCGCGCGGGCCCACGAGCGGCCTGGGCGATGGCCTCCAGGATGCGAGCCTCGCTGCGCGCGCCGAGGCCACGCACCTCGCGCAGGCGGCCGGCCCGAGCAGCCGCCTCGAACCCTCCGAGCGTGGCGATGCCCAGTTCCCGCCAGGCCTCGCCGATGGTGCGCGGTCCGACACCCGGGATGGCCAGCAGATCACGCAGCGTGGGTGGCACGTCCTCGCGGAGGGTATCGAGGTACGCGATGCGGCCGCTCGCGACCAGCTCGTCGAGACGCTCGCTGATGCTCGGTCCCACTCCCCGCAGCTCGAGCGGACGGCCGGCCCGGACCTCGGCCGCCACGTCCAGCGGGCTGCGGGCCACCGACTCCGCGGCGCGGCGGTAGGCCCCCACCTTGAAGGCCGACTCGCCCTTGATGTCGAGCAGGTCGGCGATCTCGACCAGCATGGCCGAGATGCCGGCGTTGGTGATGGATCCGTCGGGCGGCGTTCGCGCCGACGCCGTTCGCCCCGCCATCCCCCGAGGCCGCTCAGGCAGCCACGACGCGGTCGCGACCCTGCCGCTTGGCGCGGTAGAGCGCCTGGTCGGCACGCTCCACGAGGCGCGGGCTGGCGGCCTGGTCGGGAGCGGCCACGGCGACCCCGACCGAGACCGTGACCGGCTTGTCGATGCCGAGGCTGGCCGGATGAAGCTGCACCACGGCACGCCGGATGCGTTCGCCGACCTCGACAGCCTGCTCGCCCGAGGTCCGCCGCAGGAGCACCGCGAACTCCTCGCCACCGTAGCGTGCCGGTGTGTCCTCGGTGCGCACGGTCTGGCCGATGGCGTCCGCCACGGCCCGCAGCACGCGGTCGCCGGTGGCGTGGCCGAAGCGATCGTTGAGGATCTTGAAGTGGTCGATATCGATCATGAGGATGCCCATGCTGTCGTCGGTGCGGCGGCGCGGACGCTCCATGTCGAGGGCCTCGTCGAAGTAGCGGCGGTTGGGCAGGCCGGTCAGCACGTCGATCTTGGCGCCCCGCTCGGCAGCCTCGAGGGCATAGGCGCGGGTGAAGGCCGTGGCCACTTCGCCGGCAGCCCAGCTCAGGAGCCGACGGTCGCCCTCGCTCCAGGCACCGCGGCTGCGTCGCGCCAGCAGCAGCGCCCCAAGGAAGCGCCGCTCGGACACCAGGGGCGTGGCCAGCGTGTGTGGCAACCCGTAGGCGGAGCGCACGCGGCGCGCGATCTCCTCGGCCGCGGCCACCGCCTCATCACCGGGACCTCCAGCGCTCTCGCCGACGCCCTCGTCGACGGCACCCAAGGGGGTGGTGCTGGGAGCCTCCAGCTCGGGTCGCAGCGTCGTCCGGGACGGCGGGGCGTCAGCCCGTGCGGCGACCAGGGTGACCTCCACGTGCCCGTCAGGCTGGCGCACCCGCGCCACGACGACGTGATCGGCGTCCGTGGCGGCCCGCAGGTCGGAGATGACAGTGTCCACGACCGCCTCGGGCGACAGCGATCGCGAGAGGCCGGAGACGATGCGGCGCATGGCGGCCTCGCGCTCGAGGCGGTTCCTGGTCAGGGACGCCGAGGTCACGGACATGGCGTAGAGCGCCAGGGCCAGTGCCACGAGGCCGAGGGCCAGGAGCACGTCGATGGGCGCGATGCCGCCGTCC